>URNY01000046.1 GCA_900549375.1 uncultured Bacteroidales bacterium
CGGCATTGCCGCGAGGCCTCTTATTTATTTTAAAGGCGAACTTTTTAGAGGCGCACTAAAGTGCTTGCACGCGACCGCACCGACGCGGGGCTGATTCGGGAAAATGAAGGAGGGGCTGATTCGGGAGGAGGATTTATTGGGGGAGGATAGAAGGGGGCGAAGCCGTCTCGGAAGGGGAATCAGTGGGTGCGGAGGAATTGGAAGATGGTGTCGTAGGCTGCGCGGCGGGCGGGGAGGGGCGAGAGGATGAGGTCGTGGATGCCGCTGTCGATTGTGCAGACCTCACGGATGCGTCCGAGTTTCATTCCCTGTTTCTGAATCATAAAGGGGTCAAGAACGCAGTCGCCTGTCTTGAATGCGGGGGTATAGGCGCAGCCGTCGATTTTCCGGCTGCTGTGCATCACGAGAATGGGAACCGTGATGTGTGAGCCATTCTTAAAAAGTTTTGACTGAGCGCTGTTGATTGCTCCAACCCAGCTGAAAGTTACGGGCGGGGAATAGATCATTTTCCAGTCGGTGTTATATTCCCATTCTCCATAGTATTGTTTGAGGAGCGAATAGGCGTAGCCGTCGCAATGCGATTGCTTGATTTTGCTATCGGGAGAGAATTTCGACAAGAATCCGATGAGCGGGGCTCCGACATTTCGCATAAGCGGCGAGAAGTTCCATTCGAGGAACGGGCTGTCGGTTACAACGCGGTTCACGCCGATGCGAGCCCCTTTCATGGCCGCCATGTAGGCCACGGTCAATCCGCCTGTGCTGTGTCCGGAGAGTGTGATGTCGGTGTTGCCGTCGCGGCGGATCTGGGCGAGAGCGGAGTCGATGTCGTTGAAATATTCCTTCTGGTCTCTGACATTGAATGGATATTGCCAGGGCTGCCAGCTGCGTCCGTATCGGCGGAGGTCGACGGCGTAGAAATTATATCCAGAATCCACGAATATATCACCCATCTCTTTCTGAAAGAAATAGTCGTTGAAACCATGGACATAGAGATATGCCTTTTTCGAGGAGCGGTTGCATTTCCGGCGGATGATGGTGGAGCGACAGGGGCCATCGAATGCCGTTCCCTGATCAACATACCGTGCCTCATAGCCATCGAGAATGTCGGGATGCCATGAAAAATCGGTGGTTGGCTCTACGGGGCCGGTGTATTTCTCGGGGAAATGCCATTCACCCCAGGCGAAAGCTACCCCGAGAAAGAGCATCATCGGCAAAAGCAGGTTTTTCATATAGACTCCGAAAATTTTGGGAATTACTTATTGCGCGGCTGAATCCTCCGCGTTCTCCTTATCGCGATGAGCGCGAAGAAGATTGATTTTTTCGCGAAGGAGCATCACTTTTCTTTCTAAAGAACCGAGTTCGCGGCGCGAGGAATAAAGCATCCAAGTGGCGGCAATCATCTTCTTGCAGCCGTTGTCGATTTCCATTGATTTGACCGGTTTGGAATTATCAAGAAAAACGATTTTCACCGGGTTGAGTTCATTGTCGGCGATAAGGGCAGCAACAGAATCGGCCTGCGCACCGGAGAACATGACAGTGTTGAGCCCTTCGCGGCGATAATTCAGAGCTTGGTCGTGGGGCACGGTGGATGTCGTTGCCGATACATCCGGAGCCTGGGCCTCGAGAGTGTTGAAAACACCTCCCTGCAGAGCCGCGATGAGTTCAAGTTGCTCATTATGGGAGATGCGGGCAATTACGCCTGTGGAATTGAGCGGATATTTCGATTCCCAGCCTTTGAAGATATAATAGCCTTCGACCTCTCGGGGGTTTGTGACATCGGTGAAGTCGGCGAGGCGTTCGGATATTTCATTGTTGAGGACTGCAATCCGGTTTTCGCAGGAATCTATCTGCCGCTCGGCCGCGGATATTGAATCGGTAAGGGCCTGGCGATAATCATTGCGGGCCTTTTCCTTGTCGGTCTTACCCCCGCAGGAAGCAAGGAGCAAGACCGAAAGGATAAGTATCAAATTTTTCATATCAGATCATTCATTATATCAGATCGGGCTGATGGGCGTCGCGGAGCAGGTCGTTGACGGTTTTTACGGGGTTGAATGTATCCGCGGGCACTTCGACGAGGATCGTGTTCCAGTCGCTCATCGCGCCGTTCCAAAGACCGGGAAGCTCAAGAGCCTTGATTTCCACGCCCTCGCGGCTTTTGAGCGATATAAAGCCTGTGGCTTTATCCACATATTGCGGGAGGTCGAAGCGGTTGCCTTTATAGTCGCGGATCGAGACTACGAGATCCACCGGATTGAAATGGGTGGATTCCTTCATCATCTTCACGGCTTCCTTGTCATCGGGATTGATCTGGGAAGCTTCAAGAATCTGGGGGCTGACAGTTCCGTCGGGGTTGAAAGCGAGGTAAGGGCCGCCACCGGGCTCACCCTCGTTCTTCACCATTCCGCAGACGCGCATCGGTCGGTTGAGTTTCGAGAGGAGATATTCTTTCTTGGCGGCATCGTCCATGGTGTCGCATGAATCATGGGTGATGCAGAGCACGCGGCGAGTGAAATCGAGCATTTCGGCGAGTTCATCGGACGTAGCCTTGCCGCTTTCGAGGCGACGGCAATATTCATCGATGCGCTGTTTTGTGGCAACGAGAATACCACCAATTATCTTTTTGTATTTAACGGTGGATTCGCGGCGCTCGTCGGGCACGACATTATCTATGTTTTTGATGAAAATGATGTCGGAATCAAGGTCGTTGAGATTCTCGATAAGGGCGCCGTGTCCGCCGGGGCGGAAGAAGAGATTGCCGTTCTCGCGATAGGGAGTGCCGTCGAGATTAGCGGCGACAGTATCGGTTGAGGGTTTCTGGACACTGAAAGAGATATCGAAAGTCACACCGAATTTATGTCCTATGGCTGCCGAAGCCTCCTCGACCTTCGCCTTTACAAGAGGGAGATGTTCCTCGGAGACCGTGAAATGGACCTTAACCTTATCATCTTTTCCGGAGGCATACATTGCGCCTTCAGCGAGATGCTCTTCGAGGGCTGTGCGCGATGTTCCTATCACCTTATGGAATTGGAGAAGGGCTTTCGGAAGGTGGCCGTAGTTAAGGCCGATGTTTTCGATAAGCGCTTTGGCAATATCCTTATATCTTTTCTCGCGTATAAGGGAATCGACGCTGAGTCCATAAAGGGAGAGACAAACATAATTCAGGCGGGGGAAGAACGCGAAATCCTCGATGCGTTCGAAGAATTTTTTCATGAAATCATTGTCGGGCTTCTCTTTTTTGCCGTTTACAAAAGAGAAGATATCCTTGAACATTCTGGATGCGGCACCGCTGGCGGGCACCATTTTCATCACGCTACCCCCGGCGGCAAGATACTCGTCCCAGCATTTAATGGCACCGGCTTCGAGTTCCGGGGTGAGAGCCGATATTCCATGTCCGGGAGTTGCCGGGGCTTCTATTTTGAGATAGGGGAAACCCTCTTTGAGCATGCGGAGTTCCGCTTCAAGTTTCTCTTCGGATATCCCTTTGGATTCAAGGATGCGAATGTCTTTTTCTTCTAATTTCATGATATGTGTTTTTGAATAATTATTTCGGATGAGCGGGGATCAGCGTTTGTTGCCCGCATATGCAAAATTAACATTTATTTTTTGCAATTTGTTGCAAAACGCCATCTGTAGTAAATAATTTTCAATGTTGTGTAAACTTTTTTAGGAAAATGCTGTCGAAGAAATGTAGTTGTTTTGAAGTTTCTACAGTTGATATACGTTATGAAAAAATTGTTGCTTCTATCGTTGTCGCTACTGCTCGTCGGCCTCGGGGCCGCGGCAGCCGTGATACGGGGAAAGGTAGCCGACGAATCGGCATCCCCGTTGCCCGGCGTGACGGCTCAGCTTATCCAATATCCCGATTCGGTGAGAAAAGGATTCATCGTGACGGGCGCTAAAGGGGATTTCTCGTTCAAGGGGATAAAGCCGGGTAATTATTCGTTGCGGCTGACAATGGTGGGGATGGATGATCTGGAGCGAACGATTGCCGTGAGCGATACGACGAGAACCCTCGATGTCGGCACTTTGAAGATGCAGGAGACCGCCACCGTGCTCAAAGAGGCTGTTGTGACGGGAGTAAAGGCCGCGGTAGTGGCAAAACAGGACACGATGGAATTCAATGCCGGGTCCTACAAGACGAAAGTAAACGCTTCTGTGGAGGATCTTCTTAAGAAACTTCCCGGCGTAGAAGTGGGCAGCGACGGCAGCATCACCTCCGGAGGTAAGACCGTGACCAAGGTGCTTGTCGACGGCAAAGAGTTTTTCGGTGAGGATACAAAGATGGCCACGAAGAATCTCCCTTCCGACATGGTTGATAAGGTGCAGGTGGTGGATCGCAAGAGCGACCTTGCCCGTATCACCGGAGTGGACGACGGCGAAGAGGAAACGGTGATCAATCTCACGGTGAAGAAGAATATGAAAAACGGATGGTTCGGCACCGTTCAGGGAGGCTATGGAACCGACAAGCGTTATGAAGGAAGCTTCAATATTTCCACATTCAACGACAACAACCAGATCTCATTTGTCGGAGGAGCCAACAACACCAACGACCTCGGATTCTCCGACGGCGGCCGCGGCCGCTTCATGAGTTTCGGCCCCGGAGGAGGCATTACGACCTCGCAGCGCTTCGGCATCAATTTCAATCTCGGGAAGTCCGACAAGTTCCGGGTGGGCGGAAACATATTCTATACGCATTCCGACCAAAAGACCACAAGTTTCAAAGACACGCAATATCTCTTCCCCGATTCCACAAGCTATCAGACTCAGGGAAGCGCGTCGCGCGACAGGGGACACAACGTGAATGCGGATTTCCGGATGGAATGGAAAATCGACGATAACAACACCCTCGATTTCCGTCCACATTTTTCGTTCAACAGCCGCCACTCGGAACTTAACGACACTTCATTCCTGCGGGCCGGGGATGCCCTTCGGACCCTTGTGAACTCCAACGAGACAGAGCGATTCAACCATGGCACGAGCTATAATGTCGGAGGCCGGCTGATCTTCAATCATAAATTTGCCTCCCATCCGGGAAGATCGTTCAGCGTGCAGGCCAACTATGAGTTTACCGACACTAAACAGCATACCACCACATGGAGCGATATCGAGTATTATCTGCGTCAGGACGATAGCGAGACACTCTATCGCTTCATGGACAATCATCAGTGGAATAACAGCGTCGGGGCGCGCCTGACGTGGACCGAGCCTCTGGGCGACGTGAAACGCGGCAATTTCCTGCAGGTGGCCTACAGGTTGAATTTCCGGTTCAATAATGCCAACAAGGATACCTATAACATCCCCATTCCCGAGGGTGTCGAGGCATTCCGCCCGGCAGACCTGACGGGCATCCCCGCCGATTCGGAATTCAGCGGAGATCTCTCCAACCGATTCCGCAACAAATTCATGACCCACGAACTGCAGATAGGCTATAAGAAGGTGAATAAGAAATATACTCTTGAAGCAGGAATGGTTTTTCAACCGTCGAGCAGCAGCAGTAAGGATCTTATAAACGATGCCCGCAACATACCGACACGCAGCGTATGGAATGTGGCTCCTTTCGCGCGGTTCCGCTATCGTTTCTCGAAAACGAAGGCAATCCGGGTTGATTATCGGGCGCGCACATCGCAACCGTCTCTTACTCAACTGCAGCCGGTGACCGATGTTTCCGATCCCCTCAACATCGTGAAGGGAAATCCGGAACTGAAACCGACGTTTACGCAATCGCTCAATATACACTTCAACAACTACAACACGGCCACCCAGCAGTCGATGTTTGCGGCGGCACGTCTCCAGTATTCGAGCAATGTTGTTGTAAACAGGACAGTGACCGACAGGGAAACGGGCGTGAGGACCACAGAATACACCAATGCAAGCGGAAATTTCTCCGGTTTCGGTATGTTCATGCTCAACCAGCCATTCCGCAACCGCAACTGGCGATTCTCCGTGAGGGCGAGGGCAAGATATTCATCATCGGCAGGATATATCAACGGCGAATTCAACCGTTCGGGGAATCTGAACCTGGCTCCGAATGCGGGAATCACGTTTACCTCCGATATATTCCAGATGTCGGTGAATCCGAATTATTCCTTCAATATGGCCACCAACTCGCTGCCGCAACAGCGGAACCAGTATACGCATTCCTACGGATTCAATACCGATGCCTCTCTCTATCTTCCTTTCGGACTGGAATTGAATACCGATCTTACATTCGACAAGTCCACCGGTTATTCGGCCGGCTTCAATACCTCGAGCTGGCTTTGGAATGCGCAGATATCCTATAGTTTCCTTCGCGACAAAAGTCTGACGCTGAGTGTCAGGGCTTATGATATCCTCGCCCAGAACCGCAATATCTCACGTTCCGTCAGCGCTAACCAGATCACGGACGGTCGCTATAACGACCTGACGCGTTATGTGATGTTCGGGATTTCCTATACGTTCAACACGCTGAAGAACAAGAAGCGGCCCGACACTGACCGTTTCGGGGATCATCCGGGCCCCCCTCCCGGTGAAAGAAGAGGACACGGCGGCATGCGCCCGATGGGACCGCCTCCCGGAGGGCCGAGATGAAATATAACGGGCTGAAGCACTAAGCTTCAGCCCGTCAGGTTCATGATTCGGTTTCTAATCTGGAGAAATTAGAAAACGAGACCTACACTGATTGTCCATAAGTTTGTGGCGAAACGAGGGGTCTTACCATCGGCATATCCTCCGCCGGTCTCTTCTTCCATGAGATCATCGACAAGATTCTTATATCTCGCGCGGCCTCCTTTGTATTGGAACCCAACGTCGAGTTTACGCCACATCACATTGAATCCGCCGGCAAACATGCATGCGAATGCGTTGTGGAATTCCATCTCCTCTTCATCTGAAGTGATTATGGCCGAATAAGATGGGACAACGTTGAAATATACACGGAATTTAAGCCTTGAAAGATTCTTGTTGCAGCTGTTGAAGAATGGAGCGAATGTCGCTGTCGGACCGATGCCGATACCGGCGATGAGCTGATGTTTTCCGAGTGTCGGCGAGTCGATATCTTCATCATAACCTCCATCCATCATATCCTTTATAGAGCCATGTCCTTTCTCGAAGTTGGCATAGTTGATCTGGGCGCCGAACTGAATGCCGAACTTGAGGAAATTGCCGATAGCCTTGCGATGAAGATATATGTTGTTCATCATGTCGAGGGAGAGACCCCAGCGGCTGTCGAGCGAACCTCAGTAAAGCGAACCGCGGTCGAGGTTGGCGAAAGTATAGCCGAGGCGGAATTCTCTTCTGTCTTTTTTCCAGAGGTTGGGATTGATAACCTCGCTGGAGTTTGCGGAATCGGAGGATTTTCCGTCATTTCCCGCATAACCCGGTATGGCAAGCATCAGCAGACCGAGTATAAGGCAAAGTTTTTTCATATCGTTCAGATTCAGTTAGGAATATAGTTTTTACATTTCATGCATTCGCGGATATAGCTTGTCCCGGCGGGAGCATCGATATCCTCGTATTCGCTTTCGACAGGTTCTGAATAAACGATTGTAATCTCATCGTTTCGGAATAAAATCTGATATAACCCGTCGGCATCTTCGTCTTCGAGGAATAGCATCTGCCTTGAAGGATTGCTCCATCTCCAGGAACCTGTGATCCATTCATCGTCATCGCATTCATAGAATTTTCCGGAAGGAGTGAAAGTGAAATATTCCACAAACTCTTCATCAATTTCGTTTTTGCTGAAGTTCACTGTCTTGAGGAGTTTATTGTCCTTGCTATAGAACTCCGCATAGGCGGCATAGATCTTCCATGTGCGGCAAAGGCGGCCGTTAAGTTCATTAGAATCAATTTCCGATTCTTTCCGGGCGTCCCATTGATAGCTTTGACCGCCATCGAGCGTCACGTCTACTTTATTTGTGGCGCTGTCCCATTTGAGTTCACCCCAACCTTCGAGTATATAGGAGCCATCGGCGAGGACTTTATATTCTCCGCATTTAATTCCGTCGTAAGACACGTCGGCACGGGAGAAGGCTTTGAGCCCCTTGGCATAATAACTCTGAGTGCCGGCAGGAACAAGATAATAAAGGCCGTTACCGGTGAATTCAATGCTCGAATAGGGGGCATTGGAAAGCTCGAAACGAGCGGATTGTTTTGCGAAAGGAGCGGCAGCAAGATTTCCTTCCCATAACTCGGAATCGCCCGAAGGGCCGTCATCATCAGCTTTACAGCCGACCAAAGCGATGGATAAAACGCTCAGGCCTAAAAGAGTACAAAATGTTTTCTTTAACATAACGACTATTGATTAAAAAATATAGTGTTTCTATAATGACTTTTAAGTAACGATGGCAAAATTAATAAAAATTCTTAAAAACTGTTTAAAATTATTTTCAATTTTGGGAATAAGTGCAGTCGCTCCGCGACTCTTTGACCATTTAGATGCGGACTACGTCTTTGACGCCTTTGACGGTTTTGATTTTCTTGATGAGGGAGGTGAGCTGGCGGTTGTCGGAAACGCCTACAACCAGATAGCCCTGAAATATGCCGTCGTGGGAGTCGATGGAGATGTTGCGGAGCATCGTGTTCGGTTCCTTGGATATGATTGAGGTGATGTTGGCCACGATTCCGATGTCGTCGTTGCCGATTACGCGGAGCGAAGCGGGAAGCATCTCTCCAGATTTGCCGCTCCAGTCGGCGCGAATAATCCTGTAGGGATAGCGCTCGCGGATATGCCGGGCGTTGGGGCAGCCTGCTTTATGGATTTTTACAGAGCCATCGGAGGATATGAATCCGAAGACCTCGTCGCCATAGATAGGATTGCAGCAGCGGGCGAACTTGTAGTTGAGTCCGTTGATGCTTTTCTCGCCGATCACGAGCACATCGTCCTTCTTATCCTGATCTTTCGGCTGAATAATCTGGAATTCCTCGGCAGAGACATGTTCTGTCTCCGTCTCCCTTTTTGTGAATTCGATATATGAATTGAGGAAACGTCCGGCATCAATTCTGTCGGCACCCATCTCGGCGAAGAACTCGGTGGCGAATTTATAGCCGTTCTTCTTGATGAGTTTCATCAGCTCGGCCTCGTCGATCTCGATTTTTCTATTCTTTGCCCTGCGGGCCAAGGCCTCCTTGCCGAGGTCGGCAAGGCGTTGTTTCTCCTCGTTGAGGCTCTGCTTGATTTTATTACGCGCCTTAGAGGTGGTGACGATATTGAGCCATTCCTGTCGCGGCATCTGGGTGGAGGAGGTGAGGATCTCCACGGTGTCGCCGTTCTGAATCTTATAATTCAGGCGTTTGTGGGCCCCGTTGACCACAGCTCCCGTGCAGTGCGCTCCGACGCCGGTATGGATATGGAATGCGAAATCGAGCACTGTAGCGCCTGCGGTGAGACGGAACAGATCTCCCTTGGGGGTGAAAGCGAAAACCTCTTCACCAAAAGAGTCGGCCTTGATATTCTTCATCAATTGCATAGGACCGGCTTCGGCGGTTTCGAGAATGTCGCGGATATTGTTCATCCATTTGTCGGAGCTATCGCCCTTGCCCCCTTTATAGCGCCAATGCGCGGCAAGACCCTTCTCGGCCACAAGGTCCATCCTTTCGGTGCGGAACTGGACTTCGACCCATTTCTGCCCCGGTCCCATCACCGTGGCATGGAGGCTCTCGTAGCCATTGCTCTTCGGGATGGTAATCCAGTCCTTCATTCGCGCAGGATTCGCCGTATACATGTCGGCGAGAATGGAATACGCGAGCCAGCAGTCCTGTTTTTCTTTTTCGCGCGGAGTGTCGATGATGACGCGGATTGCAAAAAGGTCGTAGATGCCCGGGAGGTCAACCTTCTGTTTCTTCATCTTGTTCCAGATAGAGGAGATTGACTTGGTGCGCCCCTTGATTTCGAATTTGAGGCCGGCTTCCTCGAGACGTTGCTTCACAGGAGCGATGAATTCGCTGATGTATTGGTCGCGCGAGCGTTTGGTCTCGTTAAGCTTATGGGCTATCTGAGTGTAAATTTCGCGGTTGGTATATTTCAGGGAGAGGTCCTCGAGCTCACCCTTGATTTTGTACAGACCGAGACGATGGGCGAGCTGGGCGTAGAGGCAGTTGGCCTCGAAAGCCACATTGCGGACCCATTGTTCGTCGGGGTGATGGTTGATGGAACGCATCAGCACGAGATTCTCCACTATCATGATGATAATTACGCGGATATCGTGGGCAAGCGCAAGCATGAGCCCTCGGAAGTTATCCTGGTTGGTTGCAGAGTTGCGGTTGCTGAACTTGGACACATTTGCAATTCCCTGGAGAAGGCCGGTAACATCATCGCCCCACGTGGCGGTGACATCATCGGGAGAGATCAGTTTTTCCTGATAGAGGGGATATAGGAGTATCGCCAGCAGGATGTTGTGGTCCGGATCGACCATACCGGCGAACGCCATGGCTGTTTTCATCGACAGAGTTGCATAGACCACGCCTCTCGAGGAGCGGGGCCGCTCGCTGTGTCTCATGCCGTCGAGCAAGATGCGACGGAGATGCGCCAGCTCATCGGGCGAGAGATGGGATGAAAGCAGGGTATGTATTTCCTTTGCAAGAGCGGCCACCTCGCGAATTTCGGGGAGGCTTAATTTTTCTACCTGTAATTTTTCCATTATTCCAACAAATTCCGATAAGAGAAGGCCATTCCCGGCTGTTCTCTACGAATAAAATGCAAAGATAAGAATTTTGGCATAAAACGGGAAATTAATTATCTTTGCAAACAAAACAAGATTTGATTTGATGGAGATTATAAAGACCGAAATAGAGGGACTTCTATTGCTGAAGCCGAAAGTTTTCACCGATTCCAGAGGATATTTCTATGAAAGTTATAGCAAAAGGGAATTTGATGAAGCTGTAGGATATCCTGTTGAGTTCGTTCAGGACAATCAATCAAAGTCGAGTTATGGAGTGGTGCGCGGCCTTCATTTTCAGTTGCCTCCTTTCACGCAGTCGAAGCTTGTGAGATGCATAAAAGGCACTGTGCTCGATGTGGCGGTAGACTTGCGCAAAGGCTCACCGACATTCGGCCGTCATCTGGCCGTAGAGCTCAGCGAAGAGAACAAAATGCAGTTTTTTATCCCGAAAGGATTCGCCCACGGTTTTTCGGTGTTGAGTCCCGAGGCCGCGTTCCAGTATAAATGCGACAATTATTATGCCCCTCAGGCCGACGGCGGTATCTCCCTATTTGATGATTCGCTCGGCATCGACTGGCGCATTGCCCCCGCCGACAGGATACTCTCGGATAAGGACCGCAAACATCCGCTTCTTTCCGAAATCGAATCTCCCTTCTGAATCCCCAAATATAATTGCAAAGACCAAAATTATGAAGAATATATTAATAACCGGCGGAGCCGGCTTTATAGGCAGCCATGTGGTGAGATTGTTCGTAAACAAATATCCCGATTATAGGATTGTAAATCTCGACAAGCTCACGTATGCCGGGAATCTCGCAAATCTCAAGGATATAGAGGAAAAGCCGAATTATACATTCGTAAAGGCTGATATCGCCGACATCGAAGCGATGAGGCGAGTAATCCGGGAACACAAGATTGACGGGATTATCCATCTTGCGGCCGAAAGCCACGTGGACCGCTCGATAAAAGACCCCTTCACTTTTGCCCGCACGAATGTGATGGGCACGCTTTCTCTGCTCGAAGCCGCCCGCGAATACTGGGAAGAACAGCCGGAAGGCTATAAAGGGAAGCTTTTCTATCATATCTCGACCGATGAGGTCTACGGAGCTCTCGAGCTTACAAATCCCGAAGGGATAGAATCGCCCTTCACGACCAAAGCATCCTCCGACCATCATCATGCCTATGGAAGCGAGTTCTTCCTCGAAACCACCAAATACAATCCCCATTCACCATATTCAGCTTCGAAAGCATCGAGCGATCATTTCGTAAGGGCTTACCATGACACCTACGGAATGCCGACTCTTGTTACCAACTGCTCCAACAACTACGGGCCATATCAGTTCCCCGAGAAGCTGATACCTCTATTCATCAACAACATACGTCACCGCAAGCCACTGCCTGTCTACGGCAAGGGGGAGAACGTGCGCGACTGGCTGTTTGTGGAAGACCACGCGCGGGCTATCGATCTGATTTTTCACAGGGGGAAAGTGGCCGAGACCTATAATATAGGCGGCTTCAACGAATGGAAGAATATAGATATCATCAAGGTGATAATCAAGACGGTGGACCGCCTGCTCGGCAATCCCGAGGGCTATAGCGACGAACTGATAACCTACGTGACCGACCGCAAAGGTCACGACATGCGGTATGCCATCGATTCGCGCAAACTTCAGCGCGAGCTCGGCTGGGAGCCATCGCTTCAGTTCGAGGAGGGGATAGAGAAGACCGTTAGATGGTATCTCGACAATCAGGAATGGATGGATAACGTGACATCCGGCGACTACGAGAAATATTATGAGCAAATGTATAAGGGTCGCTGAAGCGGCCCCTGTCTTTCTTTATAAATCAGCGAGGCCGCTAATTAGCGGCCTCGCTGATTTATGTGATAGTCAGTTTTTCAGTCGAGGTTTGAATAGCCGGTGCGTTCCACTTCATCGGCTACTTTGAGGAGATATTGGCCATATTCATTCTTGGCCATTGGCGCGGCTGTTTCCTTAAGTTGCTCTTTCGAGATCCAGCCCTGACGGTAGGCAATGCCTTCGAGGCAGCCGATTTTCAGACCCTGACGCTTTTCGAGCACTTCCACATAGATGGAGGCTTCGGCCAGAGAATCGTGCGTGCCGGTGTCGAGCCATGCGAAACCGCGCGGCAGGGTTTTCACTTTGAGCTTGCCGCCGTTGAGGAATTCCTGGTTTACGGTGGTGATTTCAAGTTCGCCGCGGGCCGACGGCTTTATGTTTGCGGCAATGTCCACAACTTTGTTGGGATAGAAATAGAGGCCTACAACGGCATAGTTGCTTTTAGGATTCTTTGGCTTCTCCTCGATGGAGAGACAGTTCCCCTCCTTGTCGAATTCAGCCACTCCATATCGCTCGGGGTCGTCTACCCAATAGCCGAAAACGGTAGCCTGACCATCCTTCTCGGCAGTCTTGACAGCGTCTTTGAGAATAGAAGAGAATCCCGCTCCATGGAATATATTGTCGCCGAGCACAAGGCATGCGCAATCATCTCCGATAAACTCCCTGCCGATGATGAAAGCCTGCGCCAGACCGTCGGGCGATGGTTGCTCGGCATACTCGAGGCGCACTCCGAACTCCGAACCGTCGCCGAGCAGACGCTTGAAGCCGTGGAGATCCTGGGGGGTGGAAATAATCAGGATTTCTCGAATTCCGGCGAGCATGAGCGTGGAGATGGGATAATACACCATCGGTTTGTCATAGATGGGGATAAGCTGTTTGCTGACTCCTTTTGTAATAGGATACAATCTTGTGCCTGATCCTCCGGCAAGTACTATTCCTTTCATATTAAGTGCGGTTTTTGCAAATTTAATCAAAAAGGGAAATATTTCAAACGATTCCCGGGCTAATTCGGGCATCGGGGCGGTTATTTGCGGATTCCCGCCATATAAATCGGTTTATAGGTGATCGAAGTCATCCCTTTCAATGCAGAGGGAGTTATGCCGGGAGACGGGGCAGAGCCACCGACACCTGTGAGCTTGAGATGCATAAGCAGTTCGCGGGGAGACTTAAACTCAAGAGTTATGGAATCTTCGATCACGCGGACAGCGCTGAATGATTCCTGCATCCAGCGGCGGTATTGCTCCGGAGTGTGATAACAGATGGGAGAGGGCCTCAGAGCGTCGAGTTCCTTAAGATTTCCCTTGGTAAAGCTTGAGAACAGAACGAACCCTCCCGGCTTGAGCGAACGCCGGCAGTTTCTCATGAATTCACCGATATTTACAAACCATTGGATTGTGGAGGCGGAGAGTATGCCGTCGTAGCGGGAGTTGCAGGAAGCGATCCAGTCTTCGGCATCCGCACGGTGATAGTTTTCCTCGGGAGCAATTCCGATGCGAGGAATTTCCGCAATATCCACGAAATCAATTTTGCCCGGGGCAATTTTTTCTGCATATATTCCGGAAAAGAGCCCTGTTCCCGGTCCGATTTCGAGAATAGACTTAGCGGTATCTGCCGCGGATTCCGGCATAAGTCCGGCGAGAGCGGTTGCTATATGCTTTTGGGCTACAGCGTGCTCGTCGTATGAAGTAACGGCCTTCCCGAACCGCTCCGCGATGAGGTCGCGGTCGGGGACAACGGCTTTTACAATACTTTCCATTGGGAGATAATGCGCCCCCTCGAGAGACACAGTCTCCACTTTCTCTTTCTGCCATGCGGCCATCATATTGTCGGGAGGGAATATCCGGTCGTTAACGGAGATGAATGCCCGTTGCCATGGAAGCCGGCAGGCGCATGATTTAAGATCGCGGATGGAATAGAGCTGCGAACGCAAATCCTCGATTTCGGATTGGGAGAATTCCCTGTCGAAGAGTCTGCGATAGGTTTCTGCATCGGGCGACATACGGCGCCGGAATTTGGCGAGATTGCGGCCGTCGAGAGCCGAGGCCGTCCCATTATAGATGGCTTCGGGAATTCCCAAAGAGTTATCGACCGGGTTGAGAGTGCCGTTGATTGCGAAAGCGGCAGTGATTTTTTGTGGAGGCAAAGATACGGAAGCCATTCTGACTCCAAGCGACCAGGCGAAGAGCCACACTGTAGGATAGGAGTCGAGGAAAGAAACGTCGAGGGAGGTGTCGGAATAGTCGTAGACCACTGCCACATCCCAGCCATTCATGCCGGCGTCCTGATAAAGCTCCGGGCCGGTGCTCCATCCTGCGAAAATGAGAATCAGCGAGCGGTTTCCGGGATTATGTGTCAGAAAGCGTATCTTCATTATTCAAACGAATTTTTTACGGCATCGATTACATAGTCCACTTGGCTGTCGGACATATCTGCCGAAAGGGAGAATCGTAGCCGTTCGCCCCCTTCGGGCACGGTCGGTCTTCGTATCGGCAGCGCCTCGACCCCTTTCAACGATAGGCGTGCGGCGAGCCTGACGGACTTTTCTGCATCACCGACAATGAGCGGTACGATATGCGAGCGGGAATTATTGGGGATGCCAGTAATTTCCTCCACAGCCTTGCGGAATCTTTCGGAAATCTCTGCGAGATGCTTGCGCTCTGCGGCCATGCCGGTTATTTCGATTGTCATCAATTCCGACCACGCTACATTCACCGGAGGTATGGCCGTGGAAAAGATGAGGCTTCTGGAAGCGTTTATGAAAAACTGTTTTAACAAAAGGCTTGTGGCAACGAAAGCGCCCGAAGAAGCCGCCGCCTTGCCGAGAGTGCCTATCAATATGTCGACATCATCGATTAGCCCGAGTTCTTCGGCCACTCCGAGCCCGCGATCCCCACGAGTGCCGAATGCATGCGCTTCATCCAGATACAGAAGCATCTGCGGGAATTGCTTTTTTAATTCCACAATATCGGCCAGAGGGGCAAGGTCGCCGTCCATGCTGTAGATGGATTCAACCACCACGATGCATCGCGGCGCATCGGCATATTTCTCGAGTAGTTTCCGGAGCGAAGCCGTATCGTTGTGACGCCATCGGCGGTATTCGGCATTTGCCAAAGCGAGACCGTCGATCATCGAAGCGTGTATGAGTTTATCGCAAAGAAATACCGTGCCAGGAATGGCAAGAGCCTGGATTATACCGACATTGGCATGATATCCTGAATTGAAAAGGAGGACGTCTTTATTGTAGAGTCCCGAAAGCAGCGATTCGAGATGGAGGTGGTGTTTCTGCCTTTCGGAAAGTAATCGGGAAGCGGAAGAGGAGAAAGATGCATCCTGATAGCGGGAAAGTAATTCCGGCATAAAAGATTTCCATCTTTTCGCGAGACCGAGGTAATCGTTGGAGGTCATGTCGATATGCGGCCGGTCGCAACGATCGCCCGGGATGGATCTGAGCCGGTTTTCCCGGTCGAAATCCTCAAGAATACGGCTATATGCTGTTAACGGATTTTCAGTTTCCATACATTTCTGCGATGATTTTGAGAAGGGCGTCGCAAAGTTTCCCGAGTTGCGAATCGGATATCGCCATAAAAGGAGGCATGATGTAGGCATTCTTTCCGAAAGGTCTTATCCATACGCCCTCTCTGATGCAAAATTGCTGGAAGCGGGCGAGGTCGACATCCGTTTTGAGTTGAATAACGCCGATGCCACCAAGAACGCGGACATCGTCGACGCAATTCCAGTTGCGGGCCCGGTAAAGCTTTTCGCGCATGATGCTCTCGATATGCTTTATTTTCTCCTGCCATGGGGAATCGAGCAGCAGGCGGGTGGAGGCTATGGCGACAGCGCAGGCGAGCGGATTGCCCATGAATGTGGGGCCGTGCATCATGCAGCCCGATTGCGATGAAGAGATTCTGTCGGCCACTTCGGCAGTGGTTGCAACGGCAGCGAAAGTCATGAATCCTCCTGTGATCGATTTGCCGATAAGCATTATGTCGGGCTCGACGCCGGCATGTTCCCAGGCGAAAAGACGTCCGGTGCGTCCGAAGCCGGTGGCGATCTCATCGAAAATGAGCAGAATGCCGAGTTCATCGCATTTGCGGCGGAGTTCCTTAAGATAGCCCGGATTATAGAATCTCATTCCACCGGCTCCCTGTACGATGGGTTCGAGAATCACCGCGGCGAGAGAATCCGCATGTTTTTCGAGCAGTTCGGCCATCGGGCGGAAATCTTCCGGGTTCCACGGCTCGTCAAAGCGGCATTCGGTTCGGATGAATTCCCACACGGATAAGAATCGGAAGGGCTGCGCTTTACAAAGTGCGCAAAACTTTGATTTTTTTGTA
>URNY01000047.1 GCA_900549375.1 uncultured Bacteroidales bacterium
TCCTGCCAGCTTCCAGTGAGTTGCGTTGCCACTTTCTCCGCCACTTCCGGCCGCATCGGCGATGAGGGACGTCTCGTATCTCCGAAGCTTAATCTCTCGAAGATGACTCTCCCCATGCTCTCGTTCTATATCTACCACAAGGTTTCGATGGATACGCAGTATGGCGAAGAACCCTTTGCCGACAGGATGATTCCGGAGCTTCAGCTCCCCGACGGCTCTTATGTCCCCCTCGACGAAGCCATATATGTCGACGACCCGACGAAGACCGACAGCTGGTATAAATATGAATATGACCTCAGCAAATATCGCGACAAGGAGTATGTGAAGCTCTCCTTCCATGGAATCGCCGATTACGAGCAGGATGTCAACATGGACCTCGTGCAGGTAACCAACCGCATCTCCAACGACCTCGCGGTCTATACGTTCTCCGGTCCGGCAAGCGTCCGCGCCGGCGAGAAGGGATCTTTCAAGGTCACCATCTACAACCGCGGCGTAGAAACGGCTTCCGACTATAAGGTGATACTCTTCCGCGACGGCATTCAGGTGGGCGAGGAAACCGGAACGCCCCTTGCATCCGGGAAATACCTCACCCTCGAATTCGAAGATTCCTATCCGGCCGACAGCGAAGGAAAGACCTACAAGTATTTCGCCATGATCAGCTGGCAGCCCGATGAGTTCAAGGCCAACGACAATTCGGAGGCTATCAGCGTCAAGGTGATTGAGCCTGTGCTTCCCGAGGTATATGCGCTCGACGCCGCCAAACAGGGTACGGACGTAACCCTCAACTGGAGCGCTCCGTCGGCACTGCGCGTAGAAGATTCCTTCGAATCATATCCCGCCTATAGCATCGACAACATCGGCGATTATACACTGGTAGACGGCGACAAAGGATACACCTACGGCTTCTCGGACATCTACTTCGAGAACACCGGCGCTCCGCAGGCCTTCATGGTGTTCAACCCCGTGAAACTCGGCATCGTGATGCACGAGGCCAACGCTTCGCTGTTCGACCCGCATACGGGCGACCAGGTGCTCGCCTGCTTCCAGGCCGCATCGCCCGCAGGAGGATCGCTTACCAACGACGACTGGCTGATCTCGCCAGAGGTTCACGGAGGCCAGAAGATCACCTTCTATGCCAAGGCCGGCAACTATGAATGGGGTGCCGACCGTTTCGAGGTGCTCTATTCCACCAGCGACCGCAGCACATCCGTCTTCAAACCGTTCGACGGCGTGCAGAGAGCTGAGAAAGAATGGAAGAAGTATGAATACACCCTTCCGGCCAACGCCCGCTATTTCGCAATCCATTGCGTCTCGCAGGATGAGTTCATACTCTTTATCGACGATCTGAAATTCATCAGCCGCCGCAACGACTGCGTGCTGACCCACACCGGCTATCGCATCTACCGCGATGGCGAGCTCATCAAGGATCTTCCCGCCGACGCCACAAACTATACCGACAAAGGTCTTGAGGGCGAGGATTATCGTTATGATATCACCGCCGTCTACGACTCGACCCGCGAGTCGGCCCGCTGCACGGCCTATATCGGTCAGAGCTCGGTAGAGGATCTCGCCGGCTCTTCGGTTTCCGTCGGCAGCGAGAGAGGCAACATCATTGTCGGTTGCTCGGCCGACGCTGACGTGCGCGTAATCGGCGCCGACGGCAAGACGCTGTACAGCGGCTCCGGAAGCGATAGGTACCGCGTAGCCACAGGCTCCGGCATCTTCATCGTCACCGTCGACGGACATCCCTACAAGATTGCCGTCCGCTAAGCGGCAGCATCTTTTCCAAATAGCAGAGGGCGGAAATCCGGTTGGATTTCCGCCCTCTATCTTTTCGGTATTTCCGAGGTCCTCGAGTTGCCCGAGATTCCCGAGGCTCGCGAGATCCTCGAGATTCTCATGTTGCTCGAGATTCTCGAATAATCAAGATTCCGCCTCGGCGCCCTCGCTCTCTGCCTCTGCGGCGTTGGCAAAGCCGGTGAAGTGGCCGAGGTGGTTGTATTTAAGCAGCTTGCCGTCGGAAAGGCCTATATGATAGCCGGAGGCTTTCTTCTCGATCTTCACGATCTTCTGCCCGGCATGATTCTTGTCGACATGGCGGCGCACAGCTTTCGGCACAAGTGCCTCCGGAACCGCGCTACTTTTGCAGTCGACCGATTTCCATTTGCCGGCGTTGCTGAATTCGATGGTGGTGCCGTTCACCAGCTTCACATCATAATCGGTCTTTTTGAGCAGATGACGGTCAATTTTGATCATGCTGACTTTCCCCTTTGGAAAATGTTCTTTCAGCATCTCCTGCGCGGCTTCGGGAAGCTTGTCGCGGCTGATTGTATAGGAGTCGATGAATGCGGAGGCCGAGAGCACCGACACAGCCGCCATAACGATAAAAACCAGTAATTTCTTCATTTCAGTTCTGTTGGGTAATCAAATTATGCGGCGGCAAAATCGCCGCCGCAACTACAACAGACAAAAACCGGCCCGTTATTTCCTAAAATTCCTTATTTATTGTTTAATCAAGATAAATCCCGCTAATTCATGATTATTCATGAATATTCAAGATTAATCAGGATTAATCCTGATTAATTCTCTTGCTTCAGTGTTTCCTTTGCGGATCGCAACTGAGTCCCACTCCGAGCTTTTTGAAGATCTTGTGGTCCACCTCGCCGAGCATCACCGTGGAATGCACCTGGCATCCCTTGAGCTGCGGCAACTGCTCGAGAGCGCAGCGGCAGTTCTCGTCGTGGGTGCTCAGCACGGAGAGAGCCACAAGCACCTCATCCGTGTGCAGACGCGGGTTGCGGCTACGCAGATAGTTGGTCTTGGTGTGCTGGATCGGCTCGATGATATGCTGGGGAATGAGCTTCACGGAGTGGTCGATGCCGGCGAGTTGCTTGATGGCGTTGAGTATCAGTGCCGCGCTCGGGCCTAAAAGTTCGCTGGAGCCGGCGGTGATGATCTGTCCGTCGGCAAGCTCTATGGCCGATGCCGGCAGGCCGGTCTGCTCGGCACGCTCGCGGGCAGCCACCACCGGCTTGCGGTAGCTCGTGTCGATCTTGGCCTGCTTGAACAGGAGTGCGATCTTCGATACCTCAGCTTCATTGCCGTCGCCGCGCGCCATGCGGTTCAGCGCATTGAAATAGCGGAGAATGATCTCATTCTTCGAAGCCTCGCAGCATACCTCGTCGTCCTCGATGCAGAACCCTACCATATTCACGCCCATATCTGTGGGCGATTTGTAGGGATTCTCGCCATAGATACCCTCGAAAAGAGCGTTGAGCACCGGGAAAATCTCGATATCGCGGTTATAATTGATTGCAGTCTTGCCATAAGCCTCGAGATGGAAAGGATCGATCATGTTCACATCATTGAGGTCGGCCGTGGCGGCCTCGTAAGCGATATTGACGGGATGCTTCAGCGGAAGACTCCACACCGGGAAAGTCTCGAATTTGGCATATCCGGCTTCCACACCGCGCTTATGCTCGTTATAGAGCTGGCTGAGGCATACAGCCATCTTGCCGCTGCCCGGGCCGGGAGCCGTCACGATCACCAGCGGACGCGTAGTCTCGATAAAATCGTTTTTGCCGAAGCCTTCGTCGGAATCGATCAGATCGACATTGCCGGGGTATCCCTCGATGGTATAATGGCAATAGGTTGTGATGCCCATGCGCGAGAGACGCGCGCGGAAAGCATCGGCGCTGCTCTGCCCGTTGTAGTGGGTGATTACCACAGAGCCGACCATAAACCCGCGTTTCAGGAATTCTTCGCGGAGGCGCAACACATCCATGCCGTATGTTATCCCCAGATCATTGCGCACCTTATTCTTCTCGATATCGCGCGCCGAGATCACAATCACGATTTCCGCATTGTCGCTCAGCTGGCTCAGCATACGCAACTTGCTGTCGGGCTGGAAACCGGGAAGCACCCGGCTGGCATGGTAATCGTCGAAAAGCTTGCCGCCCAATTCGAGATAAAGCTTATTGCCGAACTTGGCAATTCTCTCCCTGATATGTTCGCTCTGAATCTTAAGATACTTGTCGTTGTCGAATCCCTTTTTCATATCTGCACTCTGGTTTTGACTGCAAAGTTATCCAAAATTCCCGATATTTCGGCTAATACATTCCGAATAAGGCTTAAATTTTCTGCGCATAAGCCACAGACTTTGGGTTGATTTTTCAACTATCTTATGGCTGTTTCATACAAAATCACTAAATTTGCACTATTCGCAAACCAATTAAGACTCTGCCCCTTACTTTTGGCCAATGTATTTTTGTATCTGGAAATTCCATACTATAAAAATACGCACATAAGACCCCTGATGGGAAAAGCGACAGCATTGCCTCGGCAGTGGCAAAACTTCAAAAGTTACTTTCAAAACTCCCTGAATCATGGAAAATCTTGATATTCTTGTAAAAGAACTATGCAAATATCCTTCGGAGGCCCAGTGGCTTGAATTTAAACATAATAATTGCGAGCCAAATATGATTGGTGAAGATATTAGCGCATTGGCGAACAGCGCAGTTTTGGCAGACCGCGATTATGCGTATATGATATGGGGAGTTGATGATAATTCCCATCAACTAATAGGCACATCAGTCAGACTGAAACAAATAAAAAAAGGAAATCAGGAAATCGAGAACTGGCTTCGATTTCTTCTTTCTGACAATGCTGACTTTGAACTTCTGGACACAGATATCGAGGGTAGACATGTAGAAATTCTGAAAATATCGAAAGCAGTTGGAAGACCGGTGAAATTCCAGAAAATCGATTATATCAGATCCGGCACCTATACAAAGAAACTCTCTGAATTTCCGGCCCTCGAAACAAGGTTATGGGATAAATTAAGGCAGGAACATTTTGAGGATATGTATGCCAAAATCAATCTCACTCCTCAGGAAATATTCAAATTTCTTGACTGTGAGGCGTATTTTTCTATGTTAAACACTAATTTGCCCTCATCCTTTGAGGGTTATCTTCATTATCTGAGTGAGGACAGTATAATAGTCAAACAGGATAATGGATTATACGCAATAACGAATCTCGGTGCTATACTGTTTGCCCGTAAACTGAGTGATTTTTCACGGCTCGGAAGGAAAGCGATGAGAATAGTATCATATGACGGAGTAAGTCGTTTGACAATACTAAAAGAGGAGACGATAAACGAGGGATATGCCCTGTGCTTCGAAAACATTGTAACCTTAGTTAATGCCATACTCCCTTCAAAAGAGGATATTGAGAATGCACGCTCAGTTGTGAAAAGCATTTTCCCATTGCCGGCAATCAGAGAGGCCATTGCAAACAGTATGATACATCAGGATCTATACATAACCGGCACCGGACCGGTCGTTGAGATTTTCAGCAACCGGGTAGAGATAACGAATCCGGGAACGCCACTTATTGATATTATGCGAATTGTTGACAATCCGCCAAAATCGAGGAATGAGAAACTCGCTTCACTTATGAGACGATTGAAAATGTGCGAAGAACTTGGCAGAGGATGGGATCGTATGGTTCTTAGTTGTGAAACGCAACTTCTTCCCGCTCCAAGGATTCTTATATATCAGGAATCAACTAAAGTCGTCTTATTTTCATCATTGGCTTTTGCCAATATAGCTTCAGAGGACAAAGTATGGTCTACATATCTGCACGCTTGTCTGAAATATATAGAAGGCGATGCCCTCACCAACACATCTCTTAGGGAAAGATTCGGTCTTAAGGTAACATCCTCCGGACAAATCTCTCGCTTGATAAAGGATGTGGTGTCAAAGGGACTCCTAAAACCACTTGATCCAACTACAGCCCCTCGCTATATGAGATATATTCCTAAGTGGGGTTGATTTAACTTGCCTTCAATTTGCTTAATTAGCCCATCTTGTCGGCCACATATCACTATATAGCTGACAGTCAAGATAAAGCATTACCTAATTTAACTTGCCTGTAATTTGCCTCTATATACAAATAATAGAAGGAAATGGGGGAAGTAAGTATCGAGTTTTCCTCGCATCATCGGTAAACTTGCAAGAACAAAAAGAAAGAGACGAAGCGCCCTCGGCGGGCGCGACGCCTCTACTCTTACCTTAAGAAACTATAACTAATCCAACTTGATTTAACAATGGACCTAATCTAATTTGTATTCGATGGTTTTCCGCTTTCCGTCTTTCCCTTTGTAGGAGAGGCGGTAGGTTCCCTTGTAGCCGCGGAATCGTAGTTTGCCGTCGCTGTCCACGCGCACCTTGATGTCGGTGCGCCATTCACGATTCAGCAGATCGTCGAGGGCATAATAGGCAGTCTTGGGATTCATCTGGCGGTCGAAAAGCCCTGACTCGTTGGGCTCGCCGCGATAGCCGCAGTCATCGACCACGTTCCACCACGTGATGCCCATCATCTGCGGATTCGAAAACCATAAGCGGTAGAGATTGCGGGTGATCACCGCCTGAATCTTTCTGCCGCGGTCGTCGCTTCCGGGGGAGGTGATGGTGATCTCGCTCAGATGAATGGGACGCCCGGCGCTCCCGAGCAGTTTCATCCATTCGCGCACACGGCGCGGGCTCTGCCTCTCTTTTCCGGCCGCAATATCCAGACAGTTCTTCGGCTTGAAGAGATGCATCTGCGCCCCGACAATGTCGATGCTGGCGCCGCGGTCTATCAACCACTTGATTTCATCGGCATAACCCCGACTCATCCTGTAATCGTTGATGTTCAGAGCCACTCCGGCAGGGAAAGCGGCCTCTGCCGTTTTCAGAGCCCGATATGGATAATCGCCGGGCATGAATCCGTAGAGACTCTTGCAGAAGGGGCTCCCCGCGGAAATCAGACCGGCCTCCCAATCAATGGCGCTTTCGTTCACCACATCCCAACTCGGAATAGTGTTGCCGTAATATGCCGCCATATTTTTTATGCGGGCATCGAAAAGCTTACCTAACGAATCGATGAAGCAGGGGAAGTCGCGGTAAACCTCCGCAGGCGACATCGCGGCATATTCCTTGTTGAAAATATCTCGGTCCCAGTTGTATTTCGGCGCCGCCCGCTCCACAATCAGCTCTGCGTAACGCTTTTTCTCATCCCCTTTCAGCAGATTCTCGATCCATGCGGGATGTTCCTTGCGGCTGCCCCATACGAGCACATGGCCGTGCATACGCAGACCCTTCTCCTTGCAGAACTCCACTATCTGATCGGTCGACGGACGGCGCCAGTTGAAACGTGTGGCGGCATCGGGGCAACTGTTCCAGAAACTTTCGGTGTCTTCGTCAGATGTGGCGTAACGCGGATTTCCCGGCTCATGTTCGAAACTGCCCCAATAGAAAGGCACAGTCGCTCCGTTGAAGAGACTCCCGAACGCCTCCTTGTAGCGGTCGTTCAGCTTCCGCGACCCGAGCTGGTTGAAATTGAAGATGCTCGCGCCGAAAACGAATGCATGGCCGGTCTGTTCCACCCTCACCTCGCATCCGGGGCTGCAATCAGAGAGCACGATCTCGGCCTCCCCCTTGCGATAGCGTTCTATATCGTCGGAGATGCGTTTCTGCTCGCTATCGTTCCAGCGGTCCCAGTAGGCGGCCGACATCACGCCGCCGGTATCCTCATGGCGTGTACGCGGATAGCGTGCCTTTGCCGCATCGAAAGGTATAACCTCAAAAGGCACCCGGCACCTCACATCGGCCGACGAGGAGGCAAGAAGCGCCTCGAAACGTCCCGGCTCGCAGACCCAGCCGCCGCTCTTCTCGTCGTAGAAACTGAGTGCGGAGCGGTCGAGGGTGAAAGTGACCAGTCGCGATTCCCCCGGTGCGAGCGAAACCTTGCGGAATCCCTTGAGTTCCTTCACGGGACGCTCCACTGAGCTTTTAAGGTCCGACACATAGAGCTGCACGACCTCGGCACCACGGCAGCCTCCGGTGTTGGTCACCGTCAGCGATACCGATATGCGGTCGTCGGGATAGATTCTTTCGCGGTCGGCATGGGCGTTGCCGTAGGAGAAGCGCGTATAGCTCAGGCCGTGTCCGAAGGGGAAGAGCGGCTTTATCTTGCTCCGGTCCGTATGGCGGTAGCCGATGAAGATACCCTCCTCATAGGTGCAGTCCACAATCTTGCTCCCGTCCGGGCGCTTCGTGCCGGGATAATTTCCCCCCGCATGTGCCGGGACATCCTCGAGACGCACAGGGAAGGTCATAGGCAGTTTCCCCGAGGGGGAGACATCGCCGAAGAGCACGGAGGCAATGGCGTTGCCCGATTCCGAGCCCAGATACCAGGCCTGAAGGATTGAGGGGACTTTCTCCACCCACGGCATAGCCACGGCATTCCCCGAGATATTCACCATCACGATGTTGGGATTAACAGCCGCTATTGCTTCGATCACACGGTCCTGACCGTAGGGAAGTTCGAGCCCTTTGCGGTCGCGGTCCTCGCAATCCTGATACTTCGCCTTATTGAGACCGCCGACGAAGACCACATAGTCGGCACCGGAGACTGTTTCCACCGCCTCGGCTATCAATTCCTCGGCCGAACGTTTCTCACCTTTGTATTCGGGTGCCAGACCATCCTCGGTGCCCACATATCCGCGCGCATACACCACGCGGGCATGACCCTCCGTACGCGAGCGGATACCATCCAGCGGAGTAACCTCATATTTCACTTTCAGAGAACTGCTTCCGCCGCCGAACGACATCTTTTTCACGGCATTCTCGCCTATCACCGCAATCACCGGCGAAGCATCGAGCCTCAGCGGGAGCAGGTCGCCGCGGTTCTGAAGCAGAACTATACCCTCCTCTCCTATCGAGCGGGCGGCGGCGATATGCTCCTCGGTGCGGAAAGAGCCGAAATCGCGCTTCTTGTCGAGCACCGTGCGGTACATCAGCCGGAGCACACGGCGCACCTTGTCGTCGAGTGTCTGCATGTCGGCTTTCCCCTCCCGGAGAAGTTTCAGATACGGGTCGGCCAGATAATAATTATTATAAGCGTTGCTCGATCCGCTGCTCACCCCGTCGGTCCACGTGCCGAACTCCAGATCCAGCCCGTTGGCTATCGCCTCGGCGGTGTCGTGGGTGCCTCCCCAGTCGGAGATGACACAGCCGTCGAAACCCCATTCCCCTTTCAGGATGTCGTTGAGAAGATAGCTGTTGTGGCATCCGTGCTGGTTCCGGTAGAGGTTATAGCTCCCCATCACCGACCATACGCCGGCATCCACCGCTGCCTTGAAAGCGGGCAGATAGATTTCATGCAACGCTCGGTCGGATACTATCACGTTTGTGGTGTGGCGGTTCATCTCATGGTTGTTTAGCGCGAAATGCTTCACGCACGCCGCCACGCCGTTGCTCTGCACCCCTTTGATATAGGGTACGCACATCTCCGCGGCCAGATAGGGATCCTCCCCCATATATTCGAAATTGCGTCCGTTCAGAGGCGTCCGGTAGATATTCACGCCGGGCCCCAGAAGCACGTCCTTCTTGCGGTAGCGAGCCTCCTCGCCTACATTTCGGCCGTAAATCCTGCTGATTTCCGGGTTCCAGGTGGCCGCCAGACATGTCAGCGACGGGAAAGCCGTGCAGGAATCGTTGGTCCAGCCGGCTCCCTGCCATTTGTCCCAGAACACCTCCGCCCGCACACCGTGCGGACCGTCGGAGGTCCACAGCTCGGGAACGCCGAGACGTGGAACCCCGTGCGAGGAGAACTTCGACTGGGCATGAAGCACGGCCACCTTCTCCTCAAGCGTCATCCTGCCCATCAGATCGTCGATGCGCTCCTCCATGGGGCGGCTGTCATCGAGATAAACGGGAGTCTGCGCCATAGAAGTCGTGGAGGCAAAGGCCGCCGCGATTGCTGCTGTCATCAGAATCTTTTTCATCAGAACTCTATTTTTTCACCCCATACAGGAACGTAAGCCACACGCGGCTCCAACTGCGATACTCTCTCGAAAGCCTTGGAATATGGCCAGCGATAGTTGTCGACGGCATGACCCAGCTCGTTGATATGAGAGATAAGCGTCACTTTCGGATTCACCCTGTTCAGGGCCGTCGTGAAATTCATGTTGATTCCTCCGTGAGGGATAAAGATATCCACATCCTTTGTCTTGGAAAGCTGTGAGGCGTTGTATGTGTCGCCGATATGATATATTACTTTGTTGCCCGTGTCGGCGCCGCAATCGATCTGATAGGTCACGCAGAAATTCTTCAGCTCCGCGCTGTGGTCGGCGAGTCCGACCACCATCTCCAAGCCGTCGGCGGGTTTGATGGTCTTCTTGCCCGCAATCCGGTATTCATTCTCTATAAAATTGGAATATACAGGCTTTCCGGCCGCCTTCATCGCGGCGTTCATCTCATCCGAATAGTGGTCGGAATGCTGGTGGGTGATGCAAAGGAATTCGATGTGGGGAACCAGACGTGCCGCCTCCTTATGCTTGAGGTCGATGCCGAAACAATGGCTCGGCGTCTTCACCACGTATCCCATGTTATAGAGATGCCACAGAGCCACTTTCCCTTGCGGAACAACAGTCTGTTGCACCTCTTTGACCACTCTGTCGAGCGCCTTCTTATAGTATTGCAGGATTGTGCCCTTCTCCATCTCGGCCGCTTTCGCGGAGGATGATTCCTTATAGTAGGTGTCGTAGTCGGCCTTGGAGCATTTGTCGACATATACCTGCACTTCGTCGATCAACTTCATGCGGTTCTCATCGGAAGCTGTGCAGGAAGTGGCCCAGAGGTCGTCGGCAATCTCCGCGATTCCCCTTTCCGTGGCCGGTGTATCCGGTTTCTTGTTTGAATCGTGGGGGGAGTCCGGACTGTCGCCCCCGCAGGCTATCAGACAGGCGGAAGATCCGCAGAGAATCATCGAGAGAGAGAATATTCTGAATATGTTCTTTTTCATCGTTTCAATGTTTATTTTTTGGTCATTGTCAGCACGGCGGCATCGTTGCCGGCCGAAAGGTCGACGATAATCTCATAGGTCGCACCCTCTTCGAGCGTGCAGTCGTTGAGGTAGATGTTATGGTCCTCTTTACCCGGCACGTTCATCTTCAGCAGATCGGTCTGCAATGTCAGGCGGTCGGGCTTGAAGGTCGTGCTGTATTTTGGCTGTTCGAAAATACGTAGTGTGAATTTGGTGGCGCTCAACTGTTTGCCGGCCACTACCGTGAGCCGGTGTCTGGCTCCTCCTATGGGTGCGAAAGGTATGAGCACTTTCCCTCCCCATCCGGGCTGATGGTTGACGTAGTCAGGTTTCCCTACACCCGTTCCCATGAGCCAGATGGCACCCGAACCGTCGGATCCGAGCACGGCTTTCTCGCCATATTCATCCACCGGATAGACCGTGAAGAATTTTCCGGCCATGTCGGCAAGCACGTGATAATTGCCGTCGGCGGCATTGAAGCGGAGCTTGCCGTTTCCTACAGGCGTGAAGTAATCGGGATCGACCCACCATTCTGAGAAGGGAGGAAAACCGTCGGTGTCTATTTCGGCACCGTTCTCAAGATACATCGTGACGTTATATACGTCGGGCGTGTCGGTGGTGAACTCCGTTTCGCCGAATTTCAGCACACCCTTCGGCCCGAAATCGTAAGTACGCGTATTGAAGCTGATTGTATATGCGCCGCCCGCAAGACTGCGGAAGCTTATCCCTTGGGTTCCGTCCGACTCGATGCTGTCGCCCTTGTAGCCGAAACGTATTTCACGCCCGTTCTCGCCATAGGCCGGAGCCACAATCACGCCACGCACCTCCGCAGGAAATTCCTGAGTTGCCGAATAGCTTCCGTCGCCGTCGCTTTCAAGCCGGTATTCAGCTCCACCTTCAGCGCGGAGCGTGACATACGGAAAATCGGGATACACCAGCTCGAACTCCGTTTCAGTCTCGGTAGTGGTGAAATGAATGTTCTGCAAAACGAGGCGCAACTTACCGCGCGATCCCTCGGCATATGCGGAATAAGGCACGGACACATGTCCGGTATAATACTCGTCGCTCACCTTCGTGCGCACTGTTTCCGTATCGACAAGCTCGCCGTCGATGTAAAGCTCGGCCTTCACCGTGGAGAGAGGCACCTCGCCGTCGCTGGCCTTTACCGTGAAAGGAAGCTCATCGCCGAAATATACGGTTGCGGGGAGACCGTCATATTCCATCACCGGATTGCCCGGCGCTTTCACATCATCGTCGTCGCTGCACGCCGCCATTGCCAGACAGAGAGGGAGCGACAGTAATAAATATCTGAATTTCATATTGATATACATATAAGAATTATTCAACTTGTTTAAACAAGTGCACTGTCAATATCCGGGATTCTGCATGAATTTCTCGTTGGAATCTATCACGCTCTGCGGAATCGGGAAGAGATAGGAATCCTGATTGAACAGATTCACGAAATGCAGACGTCCGCTGTCGCGCGATTCGAGAGTGTTCATCACCTCCTCCACCTTGCCGAGACGCACGAGGTCGAACCAGCGCTGCCATTCGAAAGCGAGTTCGAGACGACGCTCTTTGATATAGGCTTCGAGGAGCAGGTCGCGGTTGCCGCGCACGGTTGCCGAGAGCTTGCCGAGTCCGGCACGCTGACGGATACGGTCGATGATGTCGGCCGCAGCCCCGAGATTCTGCTCCGGTCCGAGAATCAGAGCCTCGGCCTTGAGGAGAAGGATGTCGGCATAACGGTATTTGATCCACGAGCTGTAACGCGAACGGACCTTGAACATGTGGGGATAATGGTCGGAGGGATAATACTTGCTCCAGTTGCAGGAATACCAGACGATGCTCGAATTCATTCGCTTCGTATCCCCTTCCGATTCGAAAGCCGCGATAAGGTCGCGCGAGGGTGTGCACCATTTGGCCCATGTGAACTGCGAGTCCCATTTCGCCCAGTCGCGGCCGAAGATCGTGATGCAGTTCTTGTTGTTGGAACCGACGATGAAATGCACTTCCAAAATCGACTCGCGCGTATTGACATTGAGCTGAGTCGCGTTTTTAGTGGGGTCCTCGTGGGGATTGCCGTCGAGAGCGAAAAGACTCTCGTAGTCATCCACCAGATCATAGCCGCGGCCGGCGAGCTGGTCGGCATATTCCACCACTTTGGAATAATCCTGTATGGGACGCTCGGCATAAACCTTTGCCAACAGGGCGCGGGCCACATCCTTGGAAAGAATCGTCTTGTCGCCTCCACCCTCGGGAGCATATTCGAGACAGAAGAGAAGATCCTCCTCTATCTTGGCGAATACCTCCTCAACGGATTTCTGCTCGGGGAAATAAGAGGGATAGACCTCCTCGATATTGTCGGCGGTGATATTGCCGGCCACGGTCGTCACAAGAGGGATATTTCCCCACATCCGGGCCATGTCGAACCATACGATGGCGCGGAAGAGCATTCCCTGCGCCTTGTAGCTGTCGATCTCCTCTCGGCTGAGAGAGCCGTCGAGCACATTCTCCACATTAACTATCAGCTTGTTGGCGAATGCCACATCATTCATCCAGCGCGTCCACATACGCTCGTTCATCATGTGGGTGGCGTCGATGGCGTTGTTTTCCACATTCACCACCTCCGCTCCCGAAGTGCCGGCATATGCGTTGTCGGAATGGGCGTCGGACATCATCATCTGGTCGCGGAACCAGTTGTATTGGGGCTCATTTTCCGAAGGTCGCTCGTAAAGACTCTGAAGATAAAGCTCCACATCGTCGCGGGTCTTGAACACCAGCTCCTCCTTCTCCTCGTTCACCCCTTCGGTGACATCGCTGTACAGTCCTTTGGGGTCATATTGCAGATCGCAGGAGGAGAGAAGCAGCGTTGCGGCGATCCCTATTGTAATATATCTTGATTTCATCTTTAAGTCTTGTTAAAATTCCAGATTCAGGCCGAACACATAACTGCGGCAATGAGGATAGGTTCCGTAGTCCACACCCTGGACGGCACCGGAGTTGCCGTATTGGTTCACCTCCGGATCCATTCCCTTGTATTTGGTCCAGGTCAGCAGATTGGTGGCCGAGAAATAGGGCTGCAGACGCGTGATTCCCGCTTTCTTCATCCATTTGCCCGAGAAGCTGTAGGAGAGGCTCACGTTCTTGAGGCGCAGGTAGCTGCCGTCTTCCACGAAATATGTGGAGTTGCGCAGTGTGAAGCTGGCGCGCGGCACGTCGGTGATCTGCCCGGGTATGCGCCAGCGGTCGAGCACCACGGTGGTCTGGTTCTTGCCGTCCATCATGCCTTCGGTGTTGTGGCGCGACATGTTGTAGATGTCGTTGCCGTACGAACCCTGGATAAAAATGCTCAGATCGAAGCCTTTCCATGAGAAAGTGTTGGTCATACCGTAGGTGAAGTCGGGATTCGGGTCGCCGATATATGTACGGTCGGAGGCGGAGATACGTCCGTCATTGTTGAGGTCGCGGTAGATCATGTCGCCGGTCTCGGGGTCAACCCCGTCGGCTATGTAGCCGTAGAAACCTGAGAGCGGACGCCCCGGCTCGTTGCGGATAATGTCTTCGTTCGACCCCGGAGCGTTGACGGAGGTGTAGATCTGTTTGAGCTGCAGTTTGTCGAGACGGTTGCGGTTGAAGCTCATGTTGAGCGAAGTGGCCCAGGAGAACTCACCCTGTATATTGTGGGAATATACCGAAAACTCGAAGCCTTTGTTGGTCATCTCTCCTTCGTTGCGCTGTATGGAGCTTGCCACAGCCGAGCCGGCAGGCAGCGACACGGTCATGAGCATGTCGGTGGTCTTCTTCAGATACCAGTCGGCGCTGAGCTGCCAGCGGCCGTTGAAAATCGAGAAATCGATACCGATATCGGTTGAAGTGGTGGTCTCCCACGTCAGGTCGGGTGTACGCAGGTTCGACTGCTTCACAATGGGAACGGCATATTCGTTGCCGGCTACCCACCATTCCACGCGGCTGATTCCGTAGCGCTGCAGATAGGCGTATTCACCCACACCGCTCTGGTTGCCGGTCATTCCCCAGCCGCCGCGCAGCTTCAGGTCGGAAATCCAGCCCACATCCTTGAGGAAAGACTCTTCCGAGGCACGCCATGCGGCCGAGAAGGAGGGGAAGGCTTTCCAGCGGCGGTCGGGGTTCAGGCGTGAAGAACCGTCATAACGGAGGTTGGCCGTTACGAGATAGCGGGAATCATAGTTGTAGGCCACACGCCCGAAGAAGGAGAGGATGCCCCATTCGGTGATGGAGGTTCCGGTGTTGTCCCAGGCTATCTTGTTGGCGGCATTGAGTGTCTCGATCGAGGCGTTGCGATAGCAAGAGCCGTATATCCAACTGTTGCGGTAGTCGGAATCGGTCCACGACGATCCGAGCATCACGTTGAGATTATGTTTTTTGATGTCGAGTGTATAGTTCAGGATGTTGTCCCACATCTGCTGGGTGTTGGTGTTGCGCAGGTCGGAACCTTTTCCTTTCGATTCGCGGCCTGTCACGGTGCTGACCGGATCGAGGAAGGTGGTGTCGTGGCCGTTGTTGCGCCGGAGCGTGTATTTGCTCTGCAGCGTCAGGTTGGGAAGGATGGTGAAGAGCAGGTCGCCGGTGGCCAGGAAATAGTGCATCCTGTAGCGTGTGTTGGCGGTGCGGGCCTGGTTCTCGGCGGGACTCGCATAGTTGGCCATGCCGTAGAAATTGGCATAGTATTGGTCGGGGTTCTCGGGATCCCATATCGGCGCGTAAGTCGGAGTGTTGATCACCGAAAGCACCACTCCACCTTTGTTCGCACCTGTACCCATCGCACCGCCGGCATTCGACATTGCGTCGGAATATGCCACGTTGGCCCCTATCTTGAGCCATTTGCGGATCTCGCCGTCGACCTTCACGCGGAAATTATAGCGCTGGTAGAACGACGACTGGATGATACCGTTGTCGCGGGCATAGCCGCCGGAGATATAATAGCTCATGGTTTTCCCTTTCTGGGCCACGGAGAGCTGATAGTTCTGAGTGTTGCCTGTTTTATAGGTCTCCTTGAACCAGTCGGTCTGGTCGGTGAGTCCTTCGGGGAGAGCGATACCTCCGACAATCTCATCCTGCAGCTCCTTATACTGTGCCGTATTGAGCACTTTCACTTTGTTCACCACGTCGGCCAGACCATAGCTCACGTTGAGCGATACCTTGGCGCGCTCGCTGTCGGCTCCCTTGGTGGTGATGAGGATCACGCCGTTGGCGGCGCGGCTGCCGTAGATGGCGGCCGCGGAGGCATCCTTGAGAACCTGCATGTTCT
>URNY01000048.1 GCA_900549375.1 uncultured Bacteroidales bacterium
AGTCTACAACATCTGTCAGGTCCCGACAACGCGCCAATCCACGCTCGACTCATGCCTTTTGATTCTGCGCGATTGGAGTTGCGGGCTCACGCTCGACCCCAAGGAGATCGACAAGGAGCGGGGCGTGGTGAAGGGTGAATGGCGCCAGCGCAACGGCAATGCCATGACGCGCCTGCTTGAGAAATCCCTTCCCGCGGTCTATGCAGGCTCCCGCTATGGCGAACGTATGCCGATCGGGAAGATGGAGGTGGTGGAAAACTTTTCTCCCCGGGTGCTCCGCGATTTCTACGAGAAATGGCAATCGCCCGAAAACCAGGCTATCGTGATTGTAGGCGATTTCAACCCGAAGGAGATGGAGACAATGCTCCGCAGCCGTTTTGCATCCATCAAGCCCGGAAGGAAGGCCATGAAAACACCTGTCTATACCGTGCCCGACAACGAACGGATAATAGCGAGCGTGGCTTCCGACCCTGAATTGCAAACCGCCTCAATACAGCTCTTCATAAAGCATCCCGACCTTGAAGACACCGACAAAACCACCATTGATCTTCTGCGTGAGCGATATATTATGGAAATCGCCGCCGCCATGCTGGCAGAACGTTTCGACGAGGCGGAACGCGCCGAGGGCGCTCCGCTGACGAACACCGGTACGGGCGATGTAAAATTCCTGCTTTCCCGCAATCCGAGGGCCTGGACAGTGCGTGCCACTGCTCGCCCCGGCCGGGAGAGGGAATGCGTGCGGGCGATAGCCTCCGAAGTGAAACGCGCGGCCGATAAAGGATTCCTCGAAACAGAGTTCAACCGCGCAAAGATCGATTACCGTTCGGCGCTCGATTCGCGCTATATGAACCGCGCCACCATCGACAATACGGATTTTGCGCGGCGCTACGTAAAACATTTTATCGACGGAGGCTCTATACCTTCGGAAGAGGCTTATTATAAGATGATGAAAGGTGTGATGGCAACGGTAAAGCTCGTTGAAGTCAACCGTCGGTTTGCTGAAATAGCGGGAGATGGCGAGAAAAACATCGTGCTGATGACTTATCTCCCCGCCGATGCATCTAAACTCACAGCCGAAGATATCGCCGCAGCATGGCGCTCGGTTGATGCCTCCTCATTGCCTGAATACACCGATACTTTCTTTGGCCAGCCGATTCTCGCTGTGGAGCCGGAAGCCGGAAAAGTGGTGAAAGAGCAGAAACTCGACCAATTCGGCGCAAAAATATGGACTCTCTCCAACGGCGCGAAAGTCTATCTGCGCCACAACGCCGAAAAGCCCGACAATATCCTCATTCAGGCATATAGCCCCGGCGGCGTGTCGCAGTTCTATAATCCTGAAGAGGCGGCCGACTGCCTGCTGATGAACGATGTGCTCGGAGTGTCGGCATTCGGCATGCACACGGCAGCGGATCTACGCAAGGTGCTTGCCGGACACAAGGCGGACGTGAAACTTGAGGTTGAAAACATGGAAGACCGCATCGCGGTATCCACCACTCCGGCCGATCTCGAAAAAGCCCTGCAGACGATGCATCTGAAAGCTACTTCGCTACGCAGCGACCCCGAAACATTCGCCACATTAATCGCCAACCAGCGGATGAAACTCGAGAGCCACGCCTCCAACCCGACTTTCGAGATGGGAGATTCAATCCATGCCAATGTCTATGCCCACCATCCTCTGGGCTTGAAGCTTAAAACAGAAGATCTGGATAAGATAGATCTCGACCGCCTGATTCACAACGCTAAAGGACGATTCTCCAATTTCTCCGACTTCTCTTTCTTCGTATCGGGCAATTTCAATGAAGATTCCCTGCGCCGGTGTGTAGAGAAATATATAGCCTCTCTTCCGGGCGACGGAACCATAGAGCGGCCTCGCGACATTGGTTACCGTTATGCACGCGGCAACACAAAGAGTGTCTACGAGCGCACCATGGAGACACCGGCATCCATCACTTATTCCCTCTATACAGGGGCGGCGGATTATGATCTTCCGACGCTTGTTAAAGCTCATGCCTTAGGCAACATTCTGTCGGCAAAACTTCGCGAGGATATCCGCGAGGAGAAAGGCTGGACCTACGGCGTGCGCACTCACATCGGCCTCAACGCCGGGATGAACGGCGACGACGCTCCGCAGTTTCTTATGCCAGTCTATATCCGGGTGGAACCGGGCAAGGAGGATGATTGCCTCGCTATTGTGGAACAGACCGTCGACAGGCTTAAAGAGCCGGGCTTCATCACCGCGGCCGAAGTGGAGAAAGAGAAAGGATTTGCGATGAAGAATATCGATGAGAGGGATTCCGACAATGGATATTGGAACTCCGTGCTCCATGCATATGACCGATTCGGGGAGGATATGCATTCGGATTATGAGGCCGAAGTGAAGGCCTTGTCGCCTGACTCGCTCGCTGAATTCGCTGGCAAACTTTTTGCCAAACCAAATATCACGCGGCTTGTCATGAAACCGGCCGGAAAATAAAGAGTCGGGAAGGTTCGAATCTGGGCAGCGCCATGAGTTGTACGTCGGCTTTGCGGTCGCGTATTATCTCACAGGCGTTGCCCACTGATTTTCCGGCGCTCGCCAGAGCGTCGCGCACAGCTCGGATGGCTTTCGCCGGCGTGTTGTTGTCCTGCGACAGATGACAGAGGAAAACATATTGAAGACCGGGGTTCACTATCTCGCGCAGGAATGCGCCGGTGTCGCGGTTGTCCATATGTCCGTTTTCGGTCTGGATGCGCGCCTTGAGATATTCCGGATAGCGCCCGTTTCGGAGCATGTCGAGGTCATAGTTGGCCTCTATCACAAGATAGTTGGCAAGACTCATGTAATGACGCGCACGTTCGGTGACGGCCCCGAGGTCGGTAGCGAGAACAAACCTCCGCGAGTCGAACTCGATGGAGAATCCCATATTGTCGGTTCCGTCATGGGGAACTTCAAAAGCCGTAATCTCAAAATCGAGAATCCTGAAGGGTATTTCTTTGAAGATAGGAGTATGATATTCCTTGATGCGCTTCGAGATACTGTGGCGACGCAGGATGCCGTTGAGTACGCGGTTCGTGCAGAAAATACGCATATGCTTGTTGTTGCGCACCATATTATAGGCATAGCGGACATGGTCGGAATGGTCGTGGGTGATGAGAAGTGCCTTGACGGATTTCATCGAAATGCCTTTTGCAAGAAGCATTCTCTCCACATCCTCTGTCTTCACGCCTGCATCGATGATGATTCCGCCGGCAGAAGAACCGACATAACAGCAATTGCCGCTTGATCCGGACCCGAGCGAGATATAATGCAGATTGCGTTCCGAGCGTCGGTCGACGTTGCGGTCGGCTTCGGCGATACCGAGATCGGTGTCTTGATCTTTACCGGAATCTGCATAGTGCCGCTGACCGGGGAACCACGGACGCTCCGTGCTCCGGGAGTCTTCCCATTCCTCGAATGGCAATGAAGGATGGTCGGTGAATCTTATCCGTTTAGCGCACATGGCGACCTCCTCCTTTACCTTTCTGTTCATGCACGGAATCGCCTCTGAAAATCAGGAATACGGCCGGACGTTTGTCGTAGTTCTCCTTTACATCGCGCCATTTCGGAGCAACCATCGTGCGGATGCTTTCGTGCTCCGGATTCGTGACGTCGCAGGCCACGCATAATCTCGTGTCCGGCAAAAGATGCTCGCTAAGGAATCGGACCATGCCGTTGTTGCGATAAGGGGTTTCTATAAATATTTCCGTGCGATTGCGTCGCTGCGATTCGTTTTCGAGCTCGCGGAGGGCTCTTGCCCGCTCTTTCTCATCGATCGGCAGATAGCCGTTGAAAGCGAATCCCTGCCCGTTGAAGCCGGAAGCCATGAGCGCCATCAGGATACTTGAGGGGCCCACGAGGGGCACCACTTTCAGCCCTTCGCGCATGGCGGCCTCGACCGCCAGCGAACCGGGGTCCGCAACCGCCGGACACCCCGCCTCACTCATCACGCCGACGGATTCTCCGCGCCGAAGGGGATCAAGCCAGCCGGAAACCTCCGTGGGATCCGTATGCCGGTTCAACTCATGGAATGTGATCGAATCTATATCGAAACTTTTGTCCCAACGCTTCAGAAACCGCCGGGCCGTACGCACATTCTCCACTATCAGATACTTTATATCTTTGACCAATCGAAGATTGCCCGTCGGAATCACATTTTCCAACGGGGCATCGCTGATATTCACGGGTATAAGATATAATGCGGCTTCGCTCATGTTCACAAAATTAATAAAATTACTCAAGTTTATGAAATACCATCATCTTCATCTCCCCAATTTTTGTTAATTTTGTTAGAAACTACTCAGAAATGACCTTCCCCGAGGAATTCAGACAACAGATGGAAAACCTCCTCGGCGCCGAAGCCGGGGAATTCTTTGCAGCCATGCAGAGACCGCCGGAGATTTCAATAAAAATGAATGTCCGCAAATCGAGGAACGCCGCAGACGCCGGATACGGCGACCTCGAGCGCGTGGGCTGGTGTGCCAACGGCTACTATCTTCCCGAGAGGCCTCGCTTCACACTCAATCCCTTGCTCCATGAGACCCTGGCGGAAAAGATCGTGCCGATGGCTCTTGACACCGGCTCGCCGCTACGCGTGCTCGACATGTGCGCAGCCCCCGGCGGGAAGACAACCTCTCTGATCAATGCTCTGCCCGACGGTTCGCTTGTAGTGGCAAATGAGTTCGTGGCCTCACGCGCGGCCGTTTTGCGCGAGAATCTGATAAAATGGGGCTATCCGGATATTGTAGTCACCAATTCTCCGACATCGGCGTTCGCATCCCTGCCGGAAAGTTTCGACATTGTAGCTGTCGACGCCCCATGTTCCGGCGAGGGAATGATGCGCAAGGAGGAGGTGGCCCTTACCCAATGGAATAAGGGGCTTATCCGCCAATGCGCCTCCCTGCAGCGCGCCATCCTGACCGATGCCTTCCGCACCCTCAAGCCGGGAGGTTTCCTGATATACTCCACATGCACATTCAACCGCGAGGAAAACGAGGAGAATGTCCGCTTCCTTGTCGAGGAGTTGGGGCTTACGCCTTTCGATCCGGAACTGCCGGAGGAGTTCGGCATCGCAAAGGGTTTCGACACCACCTATCCTGTGCTCCGCTTCATGCCTCACGTGACACGCGGCGAGGGTCTATTCGCGGCCGTACTCCGCAAAGAGGGGGATTTTGCTCCGGCACCGCGCATGCGCCCCGAAATCTTCATGCGCAAACTCCAATCGGCCCCTAAACCTATCTGCATCGGCATCCCCGCCACTGTTGCCAAAGGTAAGGAGGAGATACCCGCTTCGGAATCGGTGCTTTCTATGGCTTTTAAGTCCGACAGCCAGCCTGCTGCGGATGTCGACGAACCCACGGCACTCGCCTATCTGCGCCATGAGGCGATAACACTTCCGGCAAACACTCCGCGGGGCTTTGTCGTTGTCAGATATAAAGGCCATCCTCTCGGGCTGGTCAAGAATATCGGTAGCCGTGCCAACAATCTCTATCCCAAGGCATGGCGCATAAGGATAAAGGAATAAAGAAATAACGGAATGAAGGAAAAGAAACGGCATGAGGTTTTCCCGGTGGCCGGAATGATGTGCGCCGTTTGCGCCGCCACCGTGCAGAAGACTATCGCGGGTTGTCCCGGTGTAAAAAATGCATCGGTGAACTTCGCCACATCTTCTGCATCGGTCGACTGGGACTCCTCCGTAACCGATCCGGAAGCGATTGCCGAAACCGTAAAAAAGGCGGGATATGAGATGATTGTGGCTGCGTCGGAAGTCAAGGCGGCCGAAGAGACAGAACGTCGTGAAAAGGCCACATATGATGATACCAAACGCAAGGTAGCGATAGCGTGGTTGCTCACAATCCCTATGATGGTCCTATGCATGTCGGGCGTTCACTTTTTTGCCGACGCCTGGATTTATATGGCAATGACTCTCATAGTGATGCTCTATTGCGGCTCGGGGTTCTACAAGCGTGGATTCCGCGCGATACTGGCAGGCGCTCCGAACATGGACAGTCTTGTGGCTATTTCCACAATAGCGAGCTTTATCTTCAGCGTTTTCAACACTGTGCGTCCCGACATTCTGACGTCCAAATCCATCAATGCCGACCTCTATTACGAAGGAGCGGCGATGATCATTGCGTTCGTACTCACGGGGAAACTCATGGAGATGCGAAGCCGCCATTCTACCGGACTGGCACTCAAGGCGCTGATGGACCTGCAACCGGATGAAGCCACGCTTCAGCTTCCCGACGGGAGCATGAGGCGCGTGCCGATGGCGGAGATCCAACAGGGCGACATACTTCTTGTGCGGCAGGGAGAAAAGATCCCTGTCGACGGCAAGGTGCTGACCGGTTCGGCGGTGGCCGACGAAAGCATGCTGACAGGAGAACCAGTCGGCGTGGAGAAGAATCCGGGCGATAAAGTGTCCGCAGGCACGGTCTGCACCGCCGGAACAATTACCGTCACGGCTCTTGAAGTGGGCGAAACCACGGGGCTTTCCCGCATAATACGTGCCGTGCGCGAGGCTCAGGGTTCGAAGGCCCCTGTTCAGCGGCTTGTCGACAAAGTGGCGGCCGTGTTCGTGCCGGCGGTGATGGTGATAGCCATCATCACCTTCTGCGTATGGACGGCTCTGGGTAAAGATAACCTGCCGATCGCGCTCGTGTGTTCGGTGTCGGTGCTCGTCATAGCATGTCCCTGCGCTCTCGGTCTCGCCACGCCGACGGCGGTGATGGTGGGCGTGGGCCGCGGTGCGCGTCAGGGGATTCTCGTAAAGGATGCCGGAGCGCTGGAGAGTCTGGCGAAAACCGATACTCTTCTGCTCGACAAGACAGGAACAATCACCGAAGGGAAGCCGGTGGCCGATGAGATGGTGGCCGACACTTCCGACGAGGAGATTCTCCGTCATACCCTCGGCGTGATGTTCGGTGCTGAGAACAGAAGCATACACCCGCTTGCCGGAGCCGTGACCGACCGGCTTGCAGCCGACGGCATCTTCCCCATAGAGCCCGAAAGCTACGACTATATAGCCGGCAAGGGGATATATTGCGAATCAGCAGGTGTCAGATATGAGATCGGTGCCCCGGCCACCGACAAGGAGGCCGGCACTGACTATCGCAGGACCGTGGATGAATGGCTGGCGCAGGGCGCCGGAGTAGTGGAGGTTAGACGCGACGGGAAACCGGTTGCGGCCTTCAGCGTGCACGACAAATTGCGGCCCGACGCGCCCCATTCCATTAAGGAATTGCAGAAATTAGGCATCCACGTGGAGCTGCTCACGGGCGACAGACAGTCTACCGCTGATTATGTCGGCAGAGAAGCCGGCATAGAGGATATCCGCGCCGCTATGATGCCGGGCATGAAACAGGAACGTGTAGAGGAGTTGCGTAAAGAGGGACACATTGTTGCCATGGCCGGCGACGGCATCAACGATTCGCAGGCGCTTGCCGCCGCGGATGTCTCGATAGCTATGGGATCCGGATCGGACATAGCGATAGAAGTGGCGCGCCTCACCATAGTAGGCGGCAAGCTGTCGTCGCTTCCGAAAGCCGTCAGACTCTCCAAAGCCACATTCAGGATTATACGTGAAAACCTTTTTTGGGCGTTCATATATAATGTGGCGGGTATTCCGATAGCCGCGGGAGCCCTTTACTCCGCGGGAATACTCCTCTCCCCGATGTTCGCATCGGCCGCCATGGCCCTCTCCTCCCTCTGCGTGGTTACCAACTCACTCCGCATAAACCGTATAAAACTCAAATAAATAAGAATATGAGATTCAAGACTAACGCAAGATGCGGCGGATGCAAGGCCGCGATAATGGAGGCGGTTACGCGCCGTTTCCCGGATATGCAGTGGGATATGGAGGTGGAGAGCGCCGACAAGGTGCTCGAATGCCACGGTGTGCCCGATGATGCAGCCAAGGCTGCCGAAATCATCAAGACAATCGAGGAAACCGGTTTCAAGGGGAGCCTCCTCCCCGTCGGTTCCAATTGATGGAGCTGTGGGACGACCGGACGCGTCGCCTCCTCGGCGAGGCGGCGATGAAGCGTCTTTCGGAATCCGCCGTGGCTGTGATAGGCACGGGCGGAGTAGGTGGCTATGCCGTTGAGGCGTTGGCCCGCTCGGGCGTCGGCCGTCTTCTGATTGTCGATGCCGACTGCGTGGCAGAAAGCAATATCAACCGTCAGGCGGTGGCATTCCGTTCCACTGTCGGCAAGCCGAAGGTCGAACTGTTCGCGCTCCGTTGCGCAGACATCAATCCGGCCATGCTCATCGATGCTTTTCGCGAATATATAGATGCGGAGAACGTGGCGCAAATCATAGGCGATGATGTCGATTATGTGATTGATGCCATAGATACGGTAGCCCCTAAAATGGCTGTGATCAAACACTGTCTCGAACACCGTATTCCCATAATCTCCTCAATGGGTGCCGGAGGAAGGACCGATCCGACAAAGATAGGCTATTTCGACATAAGCGAGACCCGCGAGGATGGTCTGGCGAGAGCCGTGAGGCAACGCCTCCGCAAGGAGGGAATCCGCAGGAATCTCCGCGTGGTGGCCAGCACCGAGGCGCCACACCGCAATTCGGTGATTGAGCTCGATGAGAAAAACAAGCGTTCCTCTTTCGGCACGCTTATGACCATTCCTGCCATTTTCGGTCTCTACCTCGCCAACCATGTAATAATGAAACTCATAGCAGAATAAGACTCATTCAAGTGGATATGATAGAACTGCTAAATATTTGCAAAAGCTACGGGCAGCTGAAAGTGCTCAATGACATCTCGCTCAACATCGGCAGCAACGAGATCATCACCATCGTGGGTCCGAGCGGAGCGGGGAAGACCACCCTGCTTCAGATTGCCGGCACTCTCGATATCCCGGACAGCGGACGCGTAATCTACGACGGCACCGACATATCAGAGATGAAGGACCGTCGGCTTTCGGAGTTCCGCAACCGTAACATCGGCTTTATCTTCCAGTTTCATCAGCTGTTGCCGGAATTCACAGCCTGCGAGAATGTGGCTATCCCGGCCATGATCGCCGGCATGTCGCGCCGCAAGGCCATGAACCGAGCCGCCGAACTCCTCTCGATGCTCGGGCTTGCCGACAGACTTACCCACAAGCCTTCGGCACTCTCGGGCGGTGAGCGACAGCGGGCCGCGATAGCTCGCGCACTCGTGAACGATCCCAAGGTGATTTTCGCCGACGAACCCACAGGGAGCCTCGACTCCCGCAACCGCGATGAGATCAGCGGCGTGATAGCCGATCTCCGCCAACGCCTCGGCCAGACCTTCGTGATTGTGACCCACGATCCCACTATGACCCTCATCGCCGACCGCGTCGTCTCCATGGCCGACGGCCACATAGTTTCCGAAACCCGCGAAACCGAGTCCACCGAAAACTCCGCCGAATGCGAGACCACGGAGCAAGAAATCATACGAATTGAGGAATAAATATCGCAATTTTTTGCTATCTTTGTTATTCCGTTGTCCGGCGTGAAGATATAAAATGACCGGCAGACGGGAAATATCATCATTAATATATAAGAAACACAAAATGGAAAATAAAGAAAACCAGCTTCAGATTCAACTCCGTCCCGAAATCGCCGACGGGAAATACACCAATCTCGCAATGATCGGCCACGGTCCCAACGAGTTCCTTATAGACTTCATTTTCGCAGCCCCCGGTATGCCGCAGGCACCGGTTGTGAGCCGCGTGATGATGACCCCGGAGAACGCCAAACAGCTTCTCATGGCTCTCACCGACAATATCAAGAAATATGAAGCCCACTTCGGCGAGATCGTTCCCCGCAACGTGAAGCCGGGCATCGGCAATAACTAAGAAACTTCTCAAGAGCATTTTTCAAGATGGAGCACCAGCTTTTTCTCTATAATTCGCTGAAACGCACCAAACAGCCTTTCAAGCCCATCCACGAGGGGCATGTGGGAATGTATGTGTGCGGTCCGACAGTCTATGGCGACGCCCATCTGGGCCACGCGCGCCCGGCCATCACCTTCGACGTCCTTTTCCGCTATCTGCGTCACTTGGGCTACAAGGTGAGATATGTCCGCAACATCACTGATGTGGGCCACCTCGAGCACGATGCGGATTCAGGCGAAGACAAGATTGCAAAGAAGGCACGCCTCGAACAGCTCGAGCCGATGGAGGTGGTGCAGCTCTACCTGAACCGCTACCATCATGACATGGAGGCGCTCAACGTGCTTCCCCCGAGTATCGAGCCTCACGCTTCGGGACATATCATCGAGCAGATTGAATATGTGAAGAAAATTATCGACGCCGGCTATGCCTATGAGAGCAACGGCTCGGTCTATTTCGACGTCGAGAAATACAACCGTGACCATCATTACGGCATTCTTTCGGGACGCAACATTGAGGACCTTCTCAACACCACCCGCGCTCTCGACGGTCAGGATGAGAAACACAATCCCCTCGACTTCGCGCTCTGGAAGAAAGCATCGCCCGAACATATCATGCACTGGCCATCGCCATGGAGCGAAGGGTTCCCCGGATGGCATCTCGAATGCTCCACGATGGGCGAGAAATATCTCGGCGAAACCTTCGACATTCATGGAGGCGGTCTCGACCTGATGTTCCCTCACCATGAATGCGAGATCGCGCAGAGCGTGGCCGCACAGGGCCATCAGGCCGTCAACTTCTGGGTTCACAACAACATGATCACCATCGAGGGGAAGAAGATGGGTAAATCCTACAACAACTTCATCACCCTCGAGCAGTTCTTCGACGGCTCGCACCCGTTGCTGACGCAGGCTTATTCGCCGATGGTGATCCGTTTCTTCATCCTTCAGGCCCAATACAGAAGCACGGTCGATTTCTCCAACGATGCCCTGCAGGCAGCCGAAAAGGCTCTGCAGAAGATGCTCGATATCTACCGTCGCCTCAAGAATCTACTGCCCGCCGAGAAATCCACGGCCGAAGTTCCCGACTTCTTAGGGGAATGCTACGACGCCATGGATGATGACCTGAACACGCCGATGGTGATCGCCACCCTCTTCGAGGCCGGCAAAATTGTGAACTCCGCCGCCGACGGCAACATCAAGCTCAACAGTGAAGATCTCGCCAAACTGCGGCATCTCTTCGACACGATGCTTGTGGATCTTCTCGGAATCAAGACGGGAACGGACAGCAAGGAATCGGACATGAAACCTTTCGAGGGTGCCGTGGATCTTCTCATGGATATCCGCAAGAACGCCAAGGAACAGAAAGACTGGGCCACCTCCGACCTGATACGGAACAAACTCGCCTCGCTCGGCTTCGACGTCAAGGACACCAAGAACGGTGTGGAGTGGTCGCTCAAATAATCCGGCAAGACCTTTCGCAAAACCCAAACAAGTCCCCTGCCTGATAGATTCAAGGCGGGGGACTTATCATATATTGTTGTCCGGAAAAGATTTTCTATTTGCAGATGTCCGGGCGTTCCTTGCGGATGAGATCGAGTAACGCGGGGAGAGCTTCAGCCGTGGGTATATTCTTTATCACGAGTTCCTTTCCGCGATAGATGCTCACCCGTCCGGGTCCGGCGCCGACATATCCGTAATCGGCATCGGCCATTTCGCCGGGGCCGTTTACGATGCATCCCATCACGCCGATTTTCAGCCCCTTGAAATCTTTTGTGGCTTTCTTTACTTCCTGCAGGGTCTTGGGGAGATCGAATAGCGTGCGGCCGCAGCTGGGACACGCGATATATTCCGTCTTGCTCACCCTGAGCCTTGTCGCCTGGAGGATACCGAGCTCGGTGGCCACGCGCACCTCCCGATCCACACCCGGCGCTTCGAGAGATATGCCGTTGCCGTATCCTTCGAGCAGAAGAGCTCCGAAATCAGCTCCGGCCATCACCCGGAGCAAGTCGGCATCCGTTGTGCCATAGGCGAGTGAAATTATAATCGGATTGCGATGGCCTTCGCTCTGGAAGCGGTCGATCCAGGAAGCGATGTCTCCGACAGGATTGGCATGTTTTGTCGTCAACACCACTACCCTGTCTGCCGGAATATCATCGAAAGAAGCCGATGTATCTATCTTCAGCCATGAGTCGGGCATACCGTCGGCAAAATCCTTGCCGACAGAAATCATGCGTGGAGCATTTCCCGGCACAGGATCGGAAAAATCGCGGGAAATTCCTTTGATCCGGTTTTTCGGTGCAGAGATGGGGGCGTGTCCGTCCCGTTTCGAAATATAATCGCGCAAAGCTATAGCCACCGGAATCTCATTTGCAGGAGGCTCGCTGAGAGAAACTCGGATAGTGTCGCCTATGCCATCGGCCAATAATGCTCCGATGCCGACCGCGCTCTTTATCCGGCCATCCTCCGCATCGCCGGCTTCCGTCACGCCTAAATGCAGGGGGAATGTCATTCCTCTTTCATCCATCCTCTCCACAAGCAGGCGGACCGTTCGCACCATCACCACCGTGTTGGAAGCTTTGATAGATATCACCACATCATCGAACTTCTCCTTGCGGCATATCTCAAGAAATTCCATAACGGATTCCACCATTCCCTCCGGAGTGTCGCCATAGCGACTCATTATCCTGTCGGAAAGGGATCCATGATTCACGCCCAAACGTATCGCCACACCTCTCTCCCGGCAAAGACGCAGAAACGGCACAAAAGCTTCCTCTATCTTGCGGATTTCCGAGGCATATTCCTCATCTGTGAATTCAAGCTTGCGGAATGTGCGCGCGGCATCCACGAAATTGCCCGGGTTGATTCGAACCTTATCGGCATGGAGCGCGGCTTCGAAAGCGGCCTTGGGATTGAAATGGACATCGGCAGAAAGAGGAACATCGCACCCGAGTTCACGCACCCGCTCTTTAATCTTGCCCAAAGCGGCGGCCTCGCGCACTCCCTGCGTGGTGAGCCTGACGAGCTCGCCGCCGGCGCGGGCAATCTCAAGAGTCTGAAGCGCACTCCCCTCTATATCGTTGGTATCGGTGTTGGTCATTGACTGAACACGCACGGGATTCTTGCCGCCTATTCCGAGATTTCCGGTCTTTACCTCATGCGTGAAGCGCCTTTCATAATTATATTTCATCGTTTCTGAAAGTTGTTCGTAAAAAGATATACAGATTTCGCCGGGCCCGCGGTTGATGCCGTTGCAAAAGCCGCGGCCGTCAGCGGATAAGCGTCATCAGTATCACCGACAGAAAGCCTACGGCATATCCGGCGATAACCTGCCAGACCGTGTGGCGACCGAGCCATACGCGCGCCGAACCGAGAAGTCCGGCAAGCATGATGGTTACAAGCAACCATGTGAAAGCTCCGGTCTGGGGAAAACCATCGCGGATGATGCGTATCATCAGGGCAACAATCCCGGCTATGCCTGCGGCATGGGCGCTGATTTTCCAACGGAAGTTCACCAGCATGTTCACAAGGCCGGCAACAGCCCCTCCGAGGAAGAACATAACCAGCCACATCGGCGCCTCTTTATGCCACATGAACAGGCCGGTGCCTCCCATGCACAGGATTGTGACGATGTAAGGAATAAGCCTCTCCTTCTGCCCATTGAGACCGATATCCTGAACCACTCCAATTCTCTTCAGCAGATAGACGAGCAATGCCGGCACGGCAAGGTTAAAGGCTATCGTAATGAGCGTGAACACCAGCTTCGACGCGAAGGGAGTGAACGCGAGTATAGAAAGATTGAAGGCAAGCATGATTCCGTATACCGGCATCATGAGCGGCACAAGCGCCCACGACAGGAATGTGGACATCCCATCGGCAATTCTTTCCCCCTCCGAACCGGAAGGTTCATAATCTCCCCGGATTTCGGCAGCCTTCTGTTCCTGTTTTTTTTCTTCCTCTTCCCTGTCGGAATCCTCCGGTTTAAACGCCTGAATCTCGGACTCTTTCCGTCCCTCATCAGGATCTTCCGGCAGAAGGGCCTCAGGATAATATGTGGATGTGTCTATTTTCATAATCGCAAATAAAATGTTCAGGAAAGACGGCGGCGTATGGCGGCGGCGAACCGTGGTGGAATCGGGGTCTCGAAATTCATGTCCTTCCGGGTTATGGGATGCGCGAAACGCAGGGTTCTGGCATGAAGCGCCAGACGATGAAGAGGACTCGTTTTCGCGCCGTATTTACGGTCGCCGGCAATAGGATGTCCCATTTCCGAGGCGTGGACGCGGATCTGATTCTTCCTACCGGTGTCGAGTGAGAAATGAGCCAACGTATAGCCGTTGCCGCGGCCAAGCACTTCATAATGCGTCACGGCAAGTTTCCCTTCATCCTCATTCTCTGTGGAATACACCACAAATTGAGAATTCTCCTTCAGTCGGCTTTTCACGAATCCTTTATCCTCTTCGAGATACCCCTCGAGCACTGCCACATATAGGCGTTCGAGAATCATATTGTTCCAGTTATGGCGCAAAGCTTCCTGAGCTTCTTCCGTTCTGGCGAACATCATCAGCCCCGAAGTGTCGCGATCGAGCCGATGAACAAGAAACAGTTTATTGGAAGGGTTCACCTCCTTCACATAGTTGCGGATAATATCATAGGCGTTCTCCTCTTTGCGATGACTCTGGGTCGATACGGAGAGAAGGCCATAGCCTTTGTTTATCACGATGATGTGTTCATCTTCATATACGATCTCGACACGAGAATGACGGAACGTGGGGAAAGGACGGCTCAGATTGAGTTCTACCTTCGAACCGGGCGCCACCGGAGCGTTGAAAAGATGAGTAATGACTCCGTCCACTTTCAGATGGCCATATTTCATCCATTTTTTTATATCGCCTCGCGATGTGTCCGGAAACATCCCGGCGATAAATTCCATGAGGGGAAGCGTCGCGTCTGTTCGGTTTTCCCTTACCAATATCCTGTCGGCACCCGTCGGCGCCTTCTTCCTGTCTTTATATGCCGCCATGTATTTATAACAATCAGACTTTATTTTTTGCTCTTAAAACCTTCGACTCCGTCCCCTTAAAACTCAGGTAATGTCAAGGCTCTGCAAATTTAGCCATTTTTCCGCAAACAAACGTCACTCATGCTTCTGAATCCACCTGCACGCTCGCGCAATAGCCAGTGGCCGAAACGGCAGTCGAGACAACGTCCCGCATCGCAATATTCCCGACGCAGTTGAAGCAGCGCCTGACTCCGCGATGCATCCGCGCAATCAAAGCCGAGGGCCTTCCAATATCTTATGAACGTATTAGACTCCGGTTTAAGCTGTTTCCACAAATCGACGCCTTTCTCCGCATCTTCTGCCTCCCCCAGGAAAGCTCCGTGGGCGTAAAGAATCGGAGCCACCATATTCACCATCAGCAGCAATATGCTTCCCTCGCCGAGCAGAGCGGGCGCAGTGCCGCAGTCGTTTCCAAACATCAGATGGTTATGCCAGTAGGAGGAGAGTTCCACTTCGAAAAGGGATTTTGTTTTTTCCATATCTCCTGCCGCCTCGAGAATCCTCGACATCAGCCGGAAGCCGCCTTCGGAGATTGCCGCCAGCAATGCCACGCGACGATGGGGAAAATTACCGGGACGTGTGCGGGCATATTTCCATAGATCGCGGCGCATGGGCCGCAGACAATATTTGCGGGCGAGGAAGTAATATTCTCTGCATAAAGACTGATAATATTCATCGAAAATATTCTCGGAACTGTCGAGCATCCCGGCCTGCCCGAAAAGAATCGATTCGAGCTGCATCAGATTGTCGGCATGACGGTTGAGGTATGCAAGAGGCACGCTGCGTGCCATAATCTCGAATGGTTCGCCGTTGAGACCGAAGCCCAGGGCACGCGCAAGCGTGATAAAACATACCCGCTCCCAGTCGCCGCCACATGCCGACGCAAGATCAAGAATGCGGCGTGCCTTCATCTGCAAGCGCTCCATAGCGAGGGTCTCGAGCCAGTCTTCCCTGACGAGCTGAGGCAGTTCGCTTATCTGCGAAGAGCATTTCACGTTTGCAATTCCTTCGCAGAGGGTGGAATACATTGCGAAAAAGCTTTCGGGAAACGTGGCCGTAAGCTGTGGTATCACCCGCCCGTCGGCACGCCTTATC
>URNY01000049.1 GCA_900549375.1 uncultured Bacteroidales bacterium
TTGTCACACCTACAGCGACTGAACTCACGGAATGCAATCCGCTTGCCTATCTGAATTCTTATTCACGCAACTACACTCCCTCCTTTTCAAAAGTCAAATCGAAAGGAGGATATGTTGTGATACTCACAGCCAAATCAAAACATAACTCCATAAAGACCGTAGAAATCTCCATCGACAGCCGGACATGGAAACCGTCTCGGTTCTTAATCACGGCTTCCAACGGAACAAAGACCACGGTGTCGGTAAAGAGTCTTGTCTACGGAGCCCGAATCTCATCATCCGATTTCGAATACCCGAAATCAAAGTATCCGAAGGTGCCGGTGATCGACCTTCGCTGATTATTATGAATATTCATACGAAACATACCTGACAAATAAATGTTAATTAATTGACGGCAGATTTCTCACGCCGTCTTTAGATATAAGATTCATGAAAGAAGAGACAACAAAAGTATTGATTATAGGTTCCGGACCTGCCGGATATACAGCCGCCATATATGCATCGCGTGCAAATCTTTCACCGATGGTTTATGAGGGTGACCAACCCGGCGGACAGCTCACTCAAACTACTGAAATTGAGAACTTCCCGGGTTATCCCGAGGGTATCGACGGCACAGAGATGATGCATCAGCTGCGCGATCAGGCTCAAAGATTCGGAGCAGAGATACGCCCGAGAATGATAGTCAAAACCGATTTCTCGAAACGGCCCTTCCGATGTGAGGATGAGAGGGGAGACGTTATCTATGCTGAAACTGTGATTATTTCCACCGGTGCTTCTGCCAGATATCTCGGACTTCCGGATGAGGAGAAATACCGCGGACTCGGGGTTAGTGCCTGCGCAACATGCGACGGATTTTTCTATCGCAAGAAGAATGTGGCCGTTGTGGGTGGCGGAGATACGGCCTGCGAAGAGGCACTTTATCTCTCCACACTCGCCAACAAGGTCTATATGATTGTCCGCAAGAATCATCTGCGTGCCTCCGAGATAATGCGCAGACGCGTTCATGAACGCGAGAATATCGAGATTCTTTTTAATTGCAACACCGTAGGTCTTTTCGGAGAAGAGGGCGTGGAAGGGGCAAGACTTGTGAAGTATCTCGGCACTCCCGAACAGGAGGAATTTGACATAGCTATCGACGGATTCTTCCTCGGTATAGGCCACAAACCGAACACGGATATTTTCAAGGGCCAGCTCGATCTTGACGATGAAGGATACATAAAAGTAAAATCGCCCCATACTTACACAAATGTGGCGGGTGTATTCGCAGCCGGCGACTGTGCGGATCCAATCTATCGCCAGGCTGTAAGCGCAGCCGGAACGGGTTGTCGCGCGGCTATTGATGCCGAACGCTTTCTGCTCGCCAAGGACGAACTCATCTAAACAGACACTTTATCTCGTATAGACAACAATTTATATGGAAGATAAACAGACAATCCTCGACAAGCGCTATCTGAGAATGGCGCAGATCTGGAGTGAAAACTCGTATTGTCGCCGCCGCAAGGTGGGTGCGTTGCTTGTCAAGGACAAGATGATAATATCCGACGGATATAACGGCACTCCCGCGGGATTCGACAATGTCTGCGAAAGCGAGGACAACGTGACATATCCATATGTGCTTCACGCAGAAGCCAACGCAATAACGAAAGTTGCCAGAAGCAATAATTCGAGCGAGGGGAGCACTCTATACGTCTCCACAAGCCCCTGTATGGAATGCTCCAAGCTAATAATACAAGCCGGAATAAGAAGGGTTGTTTTTTCTGAAATGTATAGAATCACCGATGGTCTCGACCTGCTTCGCAAGGCCGGAATCGAAGTGGTACATATGCCTTTGGAAGAAAAGGCTTGCGAATAGAAAGAAATGGGTAAAAAAAGAAACATAAGCAGTGTTTTGCTGCCTCTTGGAATTGCCGCCGGCGTTGTCGGAGGAATATTTATAGGCAAATACGAGGCGGTCAGACGCCTTTCGCCCGGACAGGAAAAGCTCCAGACGATTCTCGGGCTTATAAGGGACCAATATGTCGATGATATAAATGTTGACAGTCTGATGGAACAGACAATTCCCGAGATGCTCGCCTCACTCGACCCTCATTCGGCATACATCCCTAAATCAGAACTGACGGCAAGCAACGAAGAGCTCGACGGAGCGTTTGGAGGTGTTGGCGTCTCGTTCCAGATTCTATCGGATACCGTGCGCGTGATAGAAGTGATTCCGGGAGGACCCGCGGAGCTTGTCGGAATGCAGCCCGGCGACCAGATTCTTGAGGCCAACGGCAAGAAAATGGCGGGAGTAAAAATCACTAATCAGGATGTTTATACAAACCTTCGGGGCAAGGAGGGCACGAAAGTCTCTCTTACGGTGAAACGCAAAAATATTGCTAAACATCTTCATTTCGATGTTGTCAGAGACAAGATTCCGGAGTATAGCGTTGACTCGAAATATATGATTGCCGATAATACGGGCTATATCCGTATAAGCAAGTTCGCAAGAACTACATATAATGAATTCTTCAATGCCTTGGTAGAGCTTCGCAACAAAGGGGCTCAGAAATTCATCTTCGACTTGCGTAACAATTCCGGAGGATTTATGGATCAGGCAATTTATATGGCCAATGAGTTCCTGCCTGCCGGGCGCATGATTGTCTATACCAAGGGAAGAAGACCCGAAAACGAGACAATGGCCGTGAGCGACGGTAACGGACAGTTTCAGGATTCCGAGATCACGGTGCTTACAAACGAATTCTCGGCATCGGCATCGGAAATCTTCTCCGGTGCTATTCAAGATAACGACCGAGGACTTGTGATAGGGCGCAGAACATTCGGTAAAGGACTTGTGCAGAACCCTATTATGCTTCCCGACAGTTCCTCGATAAGGCTTACCGTGGCCCGTTATTACACTCCTGCCGGACGCTCGATACAGAAGGAATACAAACGGGGACGCGACGGCAAATATGAGCTCGATATTCTGGATCGTTATTCCCATGGAGAGTTTTATTCGCAAGATTCTATAAAACTCGACAAGAGCAAGATTTTTCACACCCCTAACGGAAGGACTGTCTACGGCGGAGGCGGTATAATGCCCGACGTATTTGTGCCTGAGGATACTACCGGAATCACTTCCTATTATCTTGAAGCGCTCAACAGAGGGTTGATTCAGAGATTCGCCGGCGAATTTGCCGAGAAATACAGGCCGATGATAAAAAAGAAAACAATAGATGATTTGATGCGAGTAATGCCTCGCGAAAACATGTTATTGCAAAGTTTCGTAAGCTATGCAGCCGCAAACGGTCTTCCCGCAAGATGGTTCTATATTAATAAATCGAGGGATCTTCTTCTTAATCAGCTCAAGGCGGTCATCGCTCGCGATCTTATAGGCTTCAATGCCTTCATTGAAATTCTTAACCGGAAGGATACCGCCGTGCTCCGTGCACTCGAGGCTCTCGAACGGAACGAGTCGCCGGTAAATATCATAAAGAAATAATTTTTGTAGATGCATATATAAATTTGAGCATTCTCTTACCTGATATATACTATGGAAAAAAACGAAATAAGAAGAAAAATCAAGGCGATGCGCTCGATGCTGATTGAAACAGAAAAGATTCAGGCGGCCGAGGAAGTGTTCGCTCAGCTTGAGAAGACAGCAGCCTTTATTATGGCCGACCGGATACTGATGTATCACTCCCTGCCCGATGAGCTGTCGACCCGTTCATTCCTTTCGAAATGGAACGATAAAAAGCATTTCTATCTTCCGAGAGTGAATGGGGTGAATCTTGAAATATTGCCCTACGATCAAACGCGACTTGAGCTCGGAGCATTCCATATCGAGGAGCCTACCGGAGAAAATACCGTTGATCCGGCAGATATAGAGCTGATAGTGGTTCCGGCCGTGGCTTACGATCGCAAAGGAAACCGTCTCGGTCGCGGAAAGGGATTCTATGACAGGTTACTCCGGACCACAAAGGCCACAAAAATTGGTGTGGGCTATGAATTCCAGCTTCTGGATGAAATTCCGGTGGAACCGCATGATGTCGGAATGGATATTGTGATTACTCAGAAGAGCATGCACATAATAACAAAAAAAGCCCGTTGAATCGGATAATCAATTGTTGAGATGAGTGTTTATACCAAAGATTCCCGACTTTCCGAACCTATCATGAGGGATCCCTCAATCATTCCCGTGATCAATAGATTCGGCATTTCGCTCGGGGTGGGAGATCTGGCAATCAAGAATATCTGCATGGAAAAGGGGATAGATGCGGATTTCTTTCTTGCCGTAGTCAATACCTACATGTATCAGGATTATTTCCCTGAGGGGACTGCATTAAGCACTCATTTGATCAGGCTCATAGAATTTTTGGATAAAACCGACAGGTATTATCGGGACGTGCAGCTCCCCAACATTGAACGTCATTTCAATTTCCTGCTTCGTGAAAGCATGGAAAGCGAAAGTGACGGCCATTCGAATCTGAAATTGCTCAACGGTTTCTTTTGCGAAGTAAAAGAGGAACTGCAGGCGTCAATATCAAACGATCTGGAACATTGGTTTCCGTTGTTGCTCGATAACCCGGAAAAGGCAAGAGAAGAGATAGCTGTTTTGACAGCGCACGGAAACAACGTTCAGGAAAACATCAGACTTCCCTTCTCCAACCATAACCTTGAAGATAAAATCCGCGATCTTATAGCATTCTTCGTGATACATCTGAAAGGAAACTATGATAAGAATCTTTGTGTAGCGGTGATTATGGCCGTGTTCAACCTTGAGAAAGATATAAAGCAAAACAATCGAATCCGGGAACGCATACTGAAACCATTATGCTTAAAATAGCGCTTATCGGTATATCCACACTCGAATCCTATGCACTTTGCCGTCTCTTTGAGGAGTCGGGTATTGTTGCAGCAGAGAATTTTTCCGGTTTTGATAAATTCTGCTGCGTCGATGACCGCTTCGACTTATATGTCGCCACGCCGGGATACATATTGTCGAACATTGAGTTTTTCCTTCCGAAAAAGTCTCGGACACTTGTGATCGGAGAAGAATCAGTTGCGGGCAATTCATCATTCATTTCCATCTCTAAATATACAGATCTTTCGGAAATACAGTCATCCGTGGAAACACTCATAAGAGGAGCGGAGGGGAAAGAAATGACAGGCGAGCTTTCCGCCCGCGAGATTGAAGTGCTCAAAGAGCTCGTAGCCGGAAAGACCCATAAAGAGGTGGCCGATGCGCTTTGTATTTCGGTCAATACAGTCGTGACGCATCGAAAGAACATCACTACCAAACTCGGCATAAGATCGCTTTCCGGACTTTCGCTCTATGCACTTATGAACGGGTTGGTATAATCCCCGATTCATAGCATTATATAAGGCTAATCTGCATTATTAGCGCAGATTTAAGTTAAATTCGTGTTAAATTCACACATACTTGAAGAATTATTTTGACTATTTCGCTAATAAAGCTAAATTTGTGTGAATATAAAGTCACATATTGTATTCATTCGCGTATTCTATTATCAGATACACTTAAACGTATATAACTAAAACACCAATAACCTTTAATTATGATCAAGCGATTGTTATCCGCTGCTTTGGTGCTTGTATCCGCTTTTATGGCCGGAGCACAGGCTCCCCAGATGCAGCCGCTTCCCCTCAATCCCGATGTGAAGCACGGAACGTTGCCAAATGGAATGCAATATTTCATTCTGCACAACGAATTGCCGAAAGAACGGGCTAATTTCTATATTGCCCAGAAAGTAGGTTCCACTCTTGAAACCGAAGATCAACTCGGTCTTGCGCACTTTCTGGAGCATATGGCATTCAACGGGACAAAGAATTATCCCGGCAAAAACATGCTTAACTACCTACAGTCGAAAGGAATCCGTTTCGGTGCTGACATAAATGCCTATACCGCATTCGATGAGACAGTCTATAATATCGACAATGTGCCCACCACCGACAAGGCACTTATGGACAGCGTTCTTTTGGTGCTCCATGACTGGAGCGGCAGCATTCTTCTTGAAGAATCCGAGATCAACGCAGAAAGAGGCGTTATCGAAGAGGAATGGCGAATACGCAGCGATGCAATGAATAGAATGTATATCGACATCCTTCCCAAAATCTATAAAGAGTATCAGTATCAGCAGATGCCAATCGGCAAGATGGAGATCGTAAGGAATTTCGCTCCCGAAACACTCCGTGCCTACTATAAGAAATGGTATCGTCCGGATCAGCAGGGTATTGTGATCGTCGGCGATCTCGATGCTGCGGAGATGGAAAAGAAAGTGATAGATCTTTTCTCAAAGATTCCTATGCCTGAAAACGCAGCTGAACGTACATATCCTTCGGTGAGCGACAACAAAGAGCCCATCTATGCCTTCTTTCAAGATTCAGAGCTCCAGTTCCCGATGGCGATGGTAGCCTTCAAATTTGAGAAGATACCCTTCGAGATGCGCAACACGTTGCCCGGATATCTTCAGGATAATGTTATCTTCCGAGTTTTATCCCGACTTATCAACAACCGTCTCAACGAATACAAACAGAATCCCGAATGTAAATATGCTTCGGCATCAATCTATTTCGGCGATTTCTTCGTATCGAAAACCAAAGGCGCCGTAAACATCCGGGTTATCGGCAAGGATGAAATCAAAGAGGCTCTCGCCGAGGCCATGGGAATCATCGCACGCGCATGCAAGACCGGTTTCACCGATTCTGAACTTGAGCGCGTACGCACCCAGATGCTTTCCGAGTATGAGAATATGTTCAACGAGCGTAAGAACACCCGCAGCGGGAACCTCGCCAACGAGCTTATCCGCCATTTCGTTGACAACGAGCCCGCTCCCGGCATCGAAGAGGAGTATAAACTTATGCAGCAGTATCTGCCTGCTTTCCCGGTAGAAGCTTTCAACGAATCAGCCAAACAGCTTCTCACGCAAGAGAATCAGGTGATCGTTGTTTCCCAGCCCCAGAAAGACGGCGCTATCCAGCTGACATCCGAGGAGATCGTACCTATCGTGAACAATGCTCTTACAGCTGAATATGAGGCTTACGTTGATGAAGTAATCACCGAGCCCCTTATTGCCAAGCTTCCCAAGCCCGGGAAAATCACGGAAGAGACAGCCGGCAAGTTCGACACCAAGGAATTCAAGCTTTCCAACGGTGTGAAGGTGATTGTGAAACCTACTGATTTCAAAGCTGATGAAGTAAGAATGATAGCATTCAAGGAGGGAGGGAAGCGCTCCTATTCAGCAAGCGAGGCAGCCAACGTGCTTCTCGCCGGCGATGCGTTCAGTCTCAGCAAATTCGGCAACTTCGACACCAAGACACTCCGCAAGTATCTGGCCGGCAAGAATGCCTCGGTATCCTATTCGATCGGCGCCGTGCTCAACAGACTCTCCGGCTCCTCGACAGCCAAAGATCTCCCTGTGCTCATGGAGCTTGTATATACGGCATTCACCAATCTGAATCCCGACCAGCAGACCTATCAGGCTCAGATCGATCAGGCCAAGACATTCTATGCAAATCAGGATAAAGACCCGATGGAGGTTTTCAAACGCAAACTTGCCGCCACGCGCTATGGCGACAACCCGATGTTCATGCCGGAAACTTTGGCTACACTCGAAGCTGCCAACTATCCTCAGATGCTCGAGATGGTCAAGAAATCGCTTTCCAACGCAGCCGATTATACATTCGTGTTTGTCGGCAATGTGGATATGGATACTTTCAAACCTCTGGTAGAACAGTATCTCGCAACGCTTCCCTCAACCGGAAAGAAAGAAGTGCTCAAGAATCTCACATCCATCGATCAGGTGAAGGGTCAGAAAGTATGCGATTTCAAGCAGCCGATGAAGACTCCCTCCACTATGATTCTTGATATCTATTCCGGTTACAACATACCTTATAACATTGATAACGATGTGAAAATGTCTCTTCTCGGATCGATTCTTGGGAACATCTATACCGAAACGTTGCGTGAGGAAGAGGGCGGAACATACAGCCCGGCGGCTACCGCTTACATGGATTCCGAAACAGGAGTTTGGAACATCCTCTATCAGGTTCAGACCAACGCCGCCATGCAGCAGAAGCTTATGGACCGCGCCCACGATGAGTTAATGAAACTTCTTCAGAACGGTGCTACCGAAGAGCAGTTCAAGAAAGTGAAGGAAGCAGAAATGAAGCAGTATGAAATCAACGTACGCAACAACGGCTACTGGCTCAACAATCTTCTGAGCTATGCAAGAGGTATCGATGACATTTCGGGCCACAAGGCCGCTATCGAGAATCTTACATTGGCACACTTCAATAAATTTATGAAGAATCTGTACAACGGTGATAACCGTATTCAGGTCATCATGGAAGGCGTTGAGGAAAGCAAATAACCTTTGGATGCCTATGAGGCAACAGAAGGATACTAAAGTCTTTTAAAAATAAGGTCGGATGAACAAATCATCCGGCCTTATTTGCTATCTTTGCATAAGCAAAATTATTAATGGACACAATTTATTTTTATATGAATCAATTTGCAAAATCAATCACGGCTATCACAATGGCTACATTTGCCGGAGCCGCGGTAGGGACAGCCACGAATCCTTTGGTTACGGGTTCGGATCTCCCGTATGGCACAATGCCTCTCTCAAAATTGAAACCTGCCGATTATGAAGAGGGTATCAAAGAAGGTATCAAAGCCCATAACCGGGAAATCGAGGCTATCGTGAACCAACGCAGCAATCCGACGTTCGAGAACACTATTGTTGCGCTCGACAGAAGCGGGAAAGTGCTAAACCGATCGGTGCTTGCACTCGGCAATATAGAGCATGCTTCGGGCGACACCGCCATCATGAACGTGCTGATGAGGATGAGTCCGGTGCTTTCGGATCATTCCTCGGAGATAATGCTCAACGAGGCGCTTTGGAAACGCGTGAAGAGCGTATATGATAATAAAGGGAAAGACACGAGCCTTTCGCCCGAAGACCTTCGTCTCATCGACAAGACATACTTGGGATTCGTGATGAGCGGGGCAGACCTCGAAGGGGAAGACCGCGAGGAGTTCCGGCGCATCAATTCGAAGCTGTCGGAATTGACGGTGAGATTCGGCCAGAACGTTTCAAACGACATGAAGTCGCCCGCACGCCGACTTTGGCTTAAGGAAAGCGATCTCGCCGGTATTCCTGCTTCCGTGAAGGAATCATATCGCGAAGCCGCACGCGAGGCTCTCGAACAGGAAGGGAAACCTGACGACTCCTCGCTTTATATGGTGAGCATTTTCGCTCCGGCATATCAGCCTTTCATGAAATATGCCGACAACCGTGATCTCCGCCATCAACTCTATCTTCTCTACAACACTCGCAACAGCAAAGGGGAGTATGAGAATATAAGCGTGCTTCGCGAGATTGCGAACCTGCGTCTGCAGCAGGCAAAACTTCTCGGCAAACAGAATTATGCCGAGTATATACTTCAGAACACAATGGCTAAGACACCGGAAGCCGTGATGGAATTCCTCGAAAACCTGCGGATGGCTTACACCGATCCGATGAAACAGGAACTGAAAGAGATCGAAGAATATGCCCGCACAAAGGAGGGGAAGGATTTCAAACTCGAAGCGTGGGATTATTCTTACTGGGCCGACAAATTGAAGAACGACCGCTATGCCTTCAACGATGAGGATATGAAGCCATATTTTGAACTCAACAATACAATCGACGGCGTGTTCGGACTGGCCACAAAACTTTACGGATATACTTTCAAACTTACCGACAAAATCGACAAATATCATCCTGATGTAAGAGTTTATGAGGTATATCGTAAGGACGGCTCACTTCTCGGGCTGCTTTACGCAGATTTCTTCTATCGCGAGGGGAAGAGTCCGGGCGCCTGGATGACGGAGTTCCGCACCGAAACCAAGGATGATGAGGGGAAACGCGATATCCCTTTGATTTCCATTGTCTGCAATTTCTCGAAGCCTGTAGGAAATGCGCCGGTGCTTCTCACTCCATATGAAGTAGAGACTTTCCTCCATGAGTTCGGTCATGCATTGCATGGACTTTCGGCAGAAGCCAAATATGAATCGCTGAGCGGAACGAATGTCGACCATGATTTCGTTGAACTTTTCTCACAGTTCAATGAAAACTATCTGACAGAAAAGGAGTATCTCGACGGTTTCGCCCGCCATTATCAGACAGGCGAGAAAATGCCTGCTGAGCTTATCAACAAATTTGTGAAGTCTTCGCAATTCGGAGCTGCCTATGCATGCATGCGCCAGCTCGGATTCGGATACCTCGATATGGCATATCATACCATAAAGCAGCCTTTAGCCAAGACTGCGGATATATCCGCTTTCGAGAAAAATGCCCAGAATCCGGTAAGATGCTTCGAAGTAGTGGAAAATTGCCTTACTTCTCCTTCGTTCGGACATATCTTCTCCGGAGGATATGCGGCCGGCTATTATGGCTACAAATGGGCTGAATCGCTCGATGCCGATGCTTTCGCGGCGTTCAAGGAAACAGGCATCTTCAATCCTGTGACAGCCGGAAAATTCCTTAAAATGCTTCAGGCAGGCGACACTGAAGATCCGATGACTCTATATGTGGAATTCAGGGGCAAGAAACCCTCAGTCGATGCCCTTATGGAACGCGATGGCATAACAGCGGCGAAAAAATAAGAGGAGAGACTCCAAGGACCGACAATCGACAAAAAAGACTGCACTTTGGTGCAGTCTTTTTATATTATTGCCGCAAATATGCCAATATCAAAAACCTTTCAGAAGCTTACTCCGAAAGACAGATGAGCCATATAGACATAATGGTTTATTAACGTGGGGATATAATCGAGATGCCTGTTGTTGAAATAGCGATAACCGATCGAAAGCAAAATATAAGAGCGTGCAAGCTTAGATTGCGAAAGATTAATGCCACATCCTACAGCCGATACGAAATCGCCGAAGGTAGGGGAATCGCCGATCGTATTGAAAGAGTATCCCAATTTCAGACTAAGGAAACAAACAGAGGGGCGTTTGCGAAAAGAGGACTGGAAAGAGACATAGATAGGTATGAAGTTATTGCCGCTCTGTATGGCGCGGTGTATTCCGGCTCCTAATCCGAGAAATTTGATATAGGAATTCTTATATCCCAACATTAAATCCACATCGAATGTTGACATGTCATGACCTGTAAGGTCTATCGATGCTCCCGCCTCTGCTCCCCATGAGAAATGTGAGAGCGCAAGGCTTCTTGATTTCTCCGGGAAAATACTTTCAGGTACCTTATTGCTTAGAGTGTCGGTATCGGCCATATTGTCGCCGGCAACGGCATAAGAGCTCAATACCGATAAAGAAATGCCCGCAATAAAGGCACAAACCTTTATTGCGGGTAATCTCTTAACTATCCATTGACATTTCATAAACGCATTGGATTTTTCCGGAATCAAATTGGATTATTCTCCAAGATAACTTTTGAGCAACTTGCTCTTCTGACCTTTGAGTCGACGGATTGCCTTCTCCTTGATCTGGCGGACGCGTTCTCTTGTAAGATCGAATTTAGCGCCAATCTCCTCAAGGGTCATCTCCTGACATCCTATTCCAAAGAACATTTTAAGGATCTCGCGTTCGCGATCGTAAAGCTGCTTGAGCGCGCGGTCAACCTCTTTCGATAATGATTCCTGATTGAGGTTGGCGTCGGCCATCGGGCTGTCATCGTTGGGAAGAATGTCGAGAAGAGAATTATCCTCACCCTCTACGAAAGGCGCATCTACGGAGATGTGTCTCCCCGAAACCTTCATGGTGTCGGAAATCTTGTCGACAGGCATGTCGAGTCTCTCGGCGAGTTCTTCGGGAGAAGGGCGACGCTCATTCTCCTGTTCGAACTTCGAAAGCTCTTTTGTGATTTTGTTAAGGGATCCGACCTGATTGAGAGGTAATCGCACAATTCTCGACTGCTCTGCGAGCGCCTGAAGAATCGACTGGCGAATCCACCATACGGCGTATGAAATGAATTTGAATCCGCGCGTCTCGTCAAACTTCTGGGCGGCCCGGATAAGACCGAGATTGCCCTCGTTGATAAGATCGGGAAGGCTCAGACCCTGATTCTGGTATTGCTTGGCGACGGACACAACAAAACGGAGATTCGCTTTCGTAAGCTTCTCAAGAGCCGCCTTGTCTCCTTTCTTGATTCTTTGTGCAAGTTCCACCTCTTCGCTCACTGAAATCAGCTCTTCACGACCAATTTCCTGAAGATATTTGTCCAGAGACGCACTCTCGCGATTAGTGATGGATTTTGTTATCTTTAATTGTCTCATATTGTCCTTCCAAAAAATTGTTGCAAATTTAACAAATTTTTATCATATTTCCAATAGTTCAAACCGTTTTATTAGGTTAACAATCTATACCGGTTAATGCCTTATCTCCAAACGTTAAATTTGGACTTATCGTGTTAAAATGCTCATTAATATATGTTGAGTATGAAGACAGAAAGGAGAGGGCCGGAACGCGACCCTCTCCTCAATTTTAATGTCTTAACCTTATTCGACAGAGAGATTTACTGCGTAATAATATTTCTTGCCGGTGGGATAGAGGCCGGTTATGAACATAACCTTGTCTTCATCGTCCGATTTCATTATCGAGTTGTAGATTGCCTCTACATCGTCGGAATTATCCACAGGCGAACCGTTGATCTCGGTAATCACGAAACCGTCTTTAACACCCGCCTCGCTGAAGCAACCGCCTTTAAGACCGGTAACCTTCACACCGTTCGAGATTCCGAGATGCTGTTTCACGTCATTCCCGATCTTCATGAAAGCGCAACCGAGTTCGGAGAAGTCTCCCTTCTTGGTGATCGATGTGCTGCCCTGAACATTGCGAAGAACGCCTTTCTTGGTCATTGTCTGGTTATTGCGAACGAATGTCACGCTGATGGGATCGCCCGGACGGAATTTGTTGAGCTGTTCCACAAGCTCGGCATGATTATGGACAGACACTCCGTTAACGGCCGTAATAACATCATCCTCTTTCAGACCGAGCTCCTTGGCTGTGCTTCGGTCGGTGACACCGGCAATGAGAAGTCCCGATTTGGTGGCAGTGATGCCTTTCTCTTTGGCAAGTTTGGAATCAAGTTCGATAACAGTGCATCCGAGCACCGCGCGCTGAACCGTTCCATACTGACGAAGGTCGGTCATCACTTTCTTCACGATGGTAGTCGGAATGGCGAAGGAGAATCCCGAATAGCTTCCGGTGTTACTGTAGATAGCGGAATTTATACCGATAAGTTCACCTTTGAGATTCACGAGCGCGCCTCCGGAGTTACCCGGGTTCAGAGCGGCATCTGTCTGAATGAAGGATTCGATGTTAAGGCCGGATTTCTGGGCGTTCTGTCCGAGGCTACGGGCCTTGGCACTGATGATACCGGCGGTAACTGTCGAATTGAATCCGAAAGGATTACCCACGGCCAGCACCCATTCTCCGATTTTAACCGATTCGCTGTCTCCGAAAGTAATGGGAGAGAGGTTTTTGGCATCTATCTTGATCAAGGCGAGGTCGGAAGCCTCGTCAGTGCCTATGATGCGCGCATCGTAGGTGGAATTATCGTTCATCAGTACCTCGAGTTTGTCGGCGTCGGCAATCACGTGGTTGTTGGTTACGATGTAACCGTCTTCGGAAATGATCACACCCGATCCGAGACCGGTCTGAACAGGCTCGTTCTTCTTGTTCTGACGGCGAGGCTGACGCTGTTGGGGTTGCTGGGGCTGTCCGAAGAAAAAATCGAACATTCCGAACGGGTCGTAACCTCCCTGATTGCCGTAGACATCGCGCGATCTCGTCGAAAAGCTCTTGATGCACACTACGGCATTCACCGTTTTTTCTGCGGCAACGGTGAAATCGGTTTCAAACGATGCTGTTGAAGCTGTGCGGATAAAATTGTTTTCCGCGGCGAAGGTGGTCTGTGGCAGTGCCGAGAATAATACGGCGGCCAAAAGAATATATTTCTTCATATAAAACAACTAAGGTTCGGTTTTTAGAGTTTCGCACATTTGCACGAAATTCATGGATTTCGTCTACAAATTAAATGCAAAACTTCCTCCAATATTACACCCATTAACACTAAATTGTTAAAATTAATCCTTTTTAGCATTAATAGAGCGCCCCCTCAAACTCTCCAAACCGAGCGCTTCCCAACTTTATAAAGCGGAACTAAGAAACGTGATATGAGTTGAGAAAGTGATTTGGCATCAATAGCCATAACTGATGTTTATACGGCAAAGTTATGGCTATAGTTACATCATAGAAAAGACAGAAAAAATGCTTAACTTAGGAGTATGAAAAGCGAAGATAAGCACTCCCGAATACTTCGATGTCGTTTCTATAATGGCGAGAAAGAATTTCCCGAAAAGAAGTTCGTATCTTTTACATCCGAAAACTCAGGCTCATTTTGGTATTATGAGCAATTATGGGTTCAACGTATGTATAAAGATAATTGGGATATGGAGATAGAAGAAATGACGCAAGCGGGCATTTTTTCAGAATTTGATGAATCTTCAACACCAAAGAGTCTGATAGCCCTTCTATATAATAGATGGAGACATTGGGGAGGTGCTTACAGTGAAGCAGAGGAGTTCGTAAAGTGGATGTTTGCCACATACGAAACCATGCGAACGAATTATGAACGTCGGTATGAACAGCGCAAGAAGAAATTGACAGCAATGTGCCGATATTATAATGGTGAGCAAGAAAATCCTTTTGAGGGGACAAAGGATCAAATGAAATGATATTATGAAAGCTGCTGGGTCGAGCAACTTTCAACGAGTTATGAAAACGCAAAAATATTTCGGCATGAAATCGGCAATAAACATGAAATCGGCAATAAATTTGACGATATTGCCGAGAAATATCAAGTACCGAGATCTCTTATCGGTTTGTTCTTAAACCGATATGAGCATTGGTGTTGTATGGGAGAAGTAAACATCGACTATTTCAGGGAGTGGGTAATTCGAGATTATCTGAAAATCAAAGAGTGAGGCACGGCGCATAATGTCAGGATTGAGAGTGTTGGATGGTACTGCAGAACTCCTGACTGAGGAAAGTATTCATAGAACTCCTGAATATTCTTTACGGAAGCAAAATACTTGCGGGAGAACCAACGCTTGCGGTGGCGGCCATTGGCTTTTCCTATGTCGCCGGTATTTACTCGCGCGTAGTGTTGCAACCCTTCACCGTAGCAGACCTCGGCGTTGAAGCACTGGCAGATTTCCAGAGTTTCACCTTTCTCGACGAGCGCGAGCAAGTCAAACGGCACCTGATTGTCGCCGCCCGGTATATAGCTTAGGCTATCGTTAACGATGTCGGTACAATATCCACGTCCTTTTTGAACACGGACGAGGAATTGACGGTGAACGCTGCGCGGGCCTCGAAGCCCGGAAGCGTTTCGACGGAGTTAAAATTGAGGTCGGGAAAAGAAATGTCCATAACTTGTGGTTGTTTTCCACAAAGTTATGGACCGTACGAGGTGCGCGAAAAGACGCTTATTTTATGTCATAGGTGTGGAAAATGTAAATCATTGGAATAGGACACATATTTAATCCACTCTTTCATATTACTGTCAACGGTTTGCCTTGTAAAAGTATATTTATCCCCGCATCCGTTGAGTTCAATAACGTCAGGAGAAAAAGAAATTAAAGACCAGTATATGCCGCCGTCAGGATTGAACGTGCAGGTATTTGGCTGGAACTTTGAATTGTCGATTTCAAGGTCATTCTGGACGATTGACAAGTTATTCGGATAGATTTCACTCGTAAACTCGCCGGTATTTTTATTCTTCATCATTCGTATGTTCTGAAAGAATAATGTGCCTTTATTGTTGCTTCTTGCAGCTGCAGCACGAATATATACCATATTGGCATTGATAAGATATACGAACATATGGCGGTTGGTATTAACTTCACAGTATGGCATTCCGTCATTGTTGCCGTA
>URNY01000050.1 GCA_900549375.1 uncultured Bacteroidales bacterium
TTGCAAAAATGTCGCTCGATGTGTTCGGAGTCGACAAGCACCGCACCTTCCCGGCATATTCGAGCCGCAAATTCTCTACAATCCTCAAGAAGATTGAGCCACAGCAGAGGGAATATCCCAAGCATGTTGCTTATTATCACGGTTGCTATGTGAATTACAACAACCCGGCCCTCGGCGAAGATCTTGTGAAGATCCTGAATGCCGTTGGATATGGCGTGCTTCCTCTCGAGAAGCAGAAATGCTGCGGGGTGGCAAAGATCGCCAACAAACTTATCGATCGCGCGCGTCACGATGCCAAAATCAATCTTCGCTCCATGAGGAAAGCCGCCGCAGAGGGTCTGCCCATTCTCTCCACAAGTTCCACCTGCGTTTTCACTATCCGCGATGAATATCCCCACCTGCTCGGTCTCGAGAACGACGATGTCCGTTCGGACATAATGCTCGCCACGGTGTTCCTCTCCCGCAAGATCAGCGAGGGGGAAATCAAGCTCGTGTTCCGCGAGGATTACCGTAAACGCATATCCTATCATACCCCCTGCCACATGCAGAAACTCGGATGGGCGGCATATTCCATCGGACTGCTCAAAATGATTCCTGGTGTGGAATTCGCCCCGCTCCCTTCGCAGTGGTGCGGCATCGCCGGCACCTATGGCTTCAAGAAGGAGATGTACGACTATTCCCAGAAAATCGGAGCCGGGCTTTTCGAAGCTATCGAAGAGGCTCATCCCGATGTAGTGGCTACCGACTGCGAGACGTGCAAATGGCAGATTGAAATGAGCACCGGCACTAAGGTAGAAAACCCAATCTCCATCATTGCCGAAGCTCTCGACGTCCAGGCCACCATGAAAGCCAACGGCCTTACTTTCTGACAACACTAAGACTCAACTATACTTTTTCGAAATAACCTTTCCATCATGTCAAAAGAAAACATCTTTGAAGGCTGGGACAAACAGACAATCAAGAAATACCAGCACTGGCAGATGCGCACAATTCTGGTCTCGATGATCGGATATGCCATCTATTATTTCGTCCGGAAGAATTTCTCGATTGCCATGCCGGGACTTACCGCCCAGTACGGAATCACCAACACCAGTTTCGGTATCGTAATCGGTATCGGTTCGCTCATCTACGGATTGTCGCGCTTCATCAACGGCTTTGTTGTCGACAGATTCAGCGCGCGAATCATCATGGCGCTCGGTCTGCTTCTCTGCGCCCTCTCGAATCTCGCTTTCGGATTTGGCGTGAACATCAGCTCTTGGATCACCGGCACCGATGCAGGGCCCGATTTCATCAACATGCTTGTGATGGTGATGGCCGTCACCATTATCTGCAACCAGCTTTTTCAGGGCGTCGGTTATCCTCCTTGCGCAAGGCTCCTCCCATCCTGGATCCATCCCTCGCAGCTGGCAACCAAGATGTCTATATGGAACACTTCCCACTCCATCGGCGCATCTCTCGCTGTAGTTGTATGCGGATATATCATGGGATCGATGGGTACAGACCTCAGTTCTGACCATAGCGTGATCATGCGAATCGCCAACAACCTCAACCTCGACCCCACAAATTCCGAGCATCTTAAAACAATTATGAACTATGCGCAGCACTGGGACGCATGGAAATGGTGTTTCTGGATTCCTGCCGGCATTGCGGTCTGTGGCGCTCTCTGGCTCTATCTGGGACTCCGCGACGATCCCCGCTCCGTAGGTCTTCCGGAACTTCCCGGAACCAAGACCGGCAAAGTTGCGGCAGCCAATACCGAGAAAGGTTCCCGCAAGGCTTTCCTCAAGGCTATGGTTTGGACAAATCGCTGGATCTGGACGCTGTGTATCGCCAATATATTCGTATACGTAATGCGTATGGGTATCCTCGACTGGGGACCGAAGTTCCTCACCGAGGCCCGCAACATGTCGATTGAAGACGCTGCATGGTCTGTCGGTCTATTCGAGATCTTCGCCATTGTCGGAACAATCGGCGCCGGCTGGGCCACCGACCATATCTTCAAAGGAAAAGCACACAGGATGTGCCTTGTCTGCATGACCTGCGCAGTGATCTTCATGAGCCTTTTCATCTTCCTCCCGGGTCTTCCCGTGGTCGCATCCATCGTGATCCTTGCCATGGCAGGTTTCTTCATCTACGGTCCTCAGGCACTTATCGGCATCGCTTCTGCAAACCATGCCACCAAAGAGGCTTCCGCAACCGCCAACGGTCTTGCCGGCATCTTCGGATATGTTGGCTCGTTCCTCTCTGCAATCGGTATCGGTATCGTGGCCGACCACTGGGGATGGAACATGGTGTTCTACATTATCATCGGAGTAGGATGCCTCGGCGCCGTGACATTCCTCACGATGTGGCTCGCACCACGCGACGGATATGAGAGAAGTAAGAAGTTCTACTCCACCCTTGAGGCCAAAGCCAGAGAAGTGAACAGAATTGAAGGTGGAATACCTGCTAACGACGACACTGACATCTGATGAAAACTGAATTCAATAAATACCACTCTCCTTTCAGCCATGATGAGCTGATGGAGAAATGCCGCAAGATTAGACACGTCGCTCTCGACATGGACGGCACAATCTATCTCGGTTCGCAACTTTTCCCCTATACTCACGGATTTCTCCGCGACCTTGAGGAAATGGGAATCAAGTATTCATTCCTTACCAACAACCCGACAAAGAGCGTGGAGGACTACCTCGCCAAACTCCGCAAGCTCGGCATCGAGGCTACACCCGACGAGATGTATACCTCGTCGGTGGCCGCCATCGACTGGCTGCGCGACAAGATGCCCGAGGCCCGCAATCTCTATATTGTCGGCACTCCGAGCATGGAGGAGGAATTCCGCAAGGCGGGATTCAATCTCCTGCCCGACGACCCGGATCAAATTCCCGACTGTCTGGTAGTGGCGTTCGACACCACGCTCACCTATCCCAAGCTCTGCCATGCCACATGGCTCGCCGCGCAGGATGTGCCCTATATCGCCACAAACCCCGACCGCGTATGTCCCACCGACCTGCGCACCATCCTCGTGGACTGCGGATCGCTCTGCAAGGCCATCGAACATGCGTCCGGACGCGAACCGGACACCGTGATCGGCAAACCCAACCCCGACATGCTTTCCGGCATATGCTTCCGCGAGGGCCTCATGCCCGAAGAGGTGGCGATGTGCGGCGACCGCATCTATACCGATGTTGCCACGGCCCGTAATGCCGGCTCTCTCGGCGTGCTTGTCCTTTCGGGAGAAACCACTCTCGAGACAGCCATGAATTCCGACCCGATGCCCGACATCACGGCTGAAAACATAGCCGAATTCTGCGAACTTCTGAAAGAATCAAGAAAATAATTTACCTCTCATTTTATACACGTTTTTTCAATTACATTACTCTATGAATTGCAGATCCATAACTTTACTAATCGTAGCAATAACCTCTGCATTGCCGACATTCAACATATTTGCCGACAATGTCAAGATCGATGCCGGAAACACTTCTCTGGTGCTCGAAGCCAACAAAGGAAAGAAACTCCGTCATCTCTATTATGGCGCTAAAATTTCCGATACGGACGCGACTGGACTCCGCGCCGCTCTCGGAAAGGGCCATAACGCCTACCCCGATTACGGAATGATAACCGTGCCCGAGACGGCGCTCGCAATGGTCCACAACGACGGCAATATGACCCTCGACCTTGTTGTCGACAAAACTGAAACCGTTGCCGAAGGCTCAGGCTCGAAAACCGTCGTCACCCTCAAAGACACCTATTATCCCATAACAGTAAATGTAAATTACAAAACATATCCCCGGGAAAACATGATCGAGACATGGACGGAAATCACCAACAATGAGGCCGGCCCTGTCACCCTCACCCGCTTTGCCTCGGGACATCTCCCCATCCGCGGAGGCGATGTATGGCTCTCCCAGCTTTATGGATCGGCAAAGAATGAAAGCCGTCTGGAAAGCGCTCCCTTAGGCCACGGTATGAAGGTTATCAAAAACCGCGACGGTATCCGCAACTCACACACCGCGCATTCGGAAGTGATGTTCTCGCTCGACGGCAAACCTTCCGACAGACAGGGCCGCGTCATCGGTGCCGCTCTCTGCTACGGAGGCAACTACAAACTGCGTATCGACACCGATAATTCCAACAACCATTATTTCTTCGCCGGAATCAACGAGGAGGATTCCCAATACCGCCTCGCCAAAGGGGAGACCTTCAAAACTCCTGAACTGGCATTCACCTACAGTAATGAGGGGACAAGTGGCGTAAGCCGCAATTTCCACAAATGGGCACGCAACCACAAGATCGCCCATGGCGACCGCGAGCGCAAGGTGCTCCTCAACTCCTGGGAGGGGGTCTACTTCAAGATCAACGAGAAGGAGATGAACAACATGATGAAGAACATCTCCGACATGGGCGGCGAACTCTTCGTGATGGACGACGGCTGGTTCGGACCTAAATATCACCGCGACACGGCAAAGGCCGGCCTCGGCGACTGGACCGTCGATACCCGCAAGCTACCCAAGGGAATAAACGGTCTCATCAAAGAGGCTAAGAAGAACGGCATCGATTTCGGCATCTGGATTGAGCCGGAGATGGTCAACACCGAATCGGAGCTCTACAAGCAGCATCCCGAATATGTGATCAAGCCTCAGAACCGCGAACCGAAAACAGGCCGTGGAGGAACTCAGCTTGTGCTCGACATGGGGAATCCCGCCGTTCAGGACATAGTATTCCATGTTGTCGACACTCTCATGACCAAATACCCGGAGATCGATTATATCAAATGGGATGCGAACATGGATATCAAGAACCACGGTTCGCAATATCTCACAGCCGACAATCAGAGCCACCTCTTCATCGAGTATCACCGCGGGCTTGTAAAAGTGCTCGACCGTATCCGCTCCAAGTATCCCGACGTGACCATTCAGGCCTGCGCTTCGGGGGGCGCCCGCGCCAACTATGGCATCATGCCCTGGTTCGACGAATTCTGGATCTCCGACAATACCGACGCCCTTCAGCGAATCTACATGCAATGGGGTGCCTCCTACTTCTTCCCCGCCATGACTATGGCTTCCCACATTTCCGCGTCACCCAATCATCAGACCTCGCGCCGAATTCCCATCAAATACCGCACGGATGTGGCTATGAGCGGACGTCTCGGAATGGAGATACAGCCTGACGATATGACCGAAGCGGAGAAGGAACAGACACGCAAGGCCATCGGCCAATACAAAGAGATTCGCGATGTGGTTCAGTTCGGCGATCTTTACCGTCTCCTCTCCCCCTACGATGAAAAAGGTGCCGCATCGCTCATGTATGTGGCTCCTCAGAAAGACAAAGCTGTTTTCTACTGGTGGAAGACCCGCGCTTTCTATAACGACATGATCCCTCTCGTGCCGATGGATGGTCTTGACCCCGACAAAACATACCGCATAACAGAGTTGAACCGGATCGACCGCAAACCGCTCTCCTTCGAAGGGAAAGAATTCTCCGGCAAGTTCCTGATGGAAAACGGCCTCGAGATACCTCTGAACCACGAGCTTCCCAAAGAGGATAAGACCGACTGGTCGAGCCGTGTTCTTCTTCTCGAAGCAATCTGACGACATAAATCTGATACCTGAAGACTTTCGAAAAAGTCATAGTTGAAAACCGCGAGACGGCCGCAGAGGAATCTGCGGCCGTCTCCATTATGTTTCGTCTTCATTACAATCCCGTTTATAGCGACTACATGCCTGCGGCGCTAATTGAACGAAGGATTTGAGGGAACTATGAGCCAGCTTTTATATTTGGCACCCATTCTCTCTACCTCCCGCCGCCAGAATAGATCGCCCGAACCGGTCAGCAGGTCAGCAGAACCGGGATGGGGATTGAGTGCCCACGTGTTGCGCAATATTTCGGAGGTGAGCTGTCCCTCTGTCCAGCCGCTATAGCCGAGAAAAAATCTCAGGCAGCCCTCGGTGTTGCCGTTGGTATTTATATATTCCACAATACCATCAAGATTTGCTCCTACATAAATGCCGCGCGCCACTTCCTTAGATTCCGGGAACAGATCGCCAAGTGTATGAAGCATGAACAGGCGGTCGGCCTCTACGGGCCCACCGCAATACACCGGAACTTTGCTTCCTGCCTCCCAATCGGGAAAGAGGTCCTGAAGCGTTACCGGCGTCAGCCGGTTTAGAACAAGCCCTAAATGTCCGTTTTTAGTGTCTTCGTCAAGCAAAAGGATTACGCCTCGCTTGAAATAAGGCTCTGTGAGCAATGGCTCGGCTATCAGCAAATCCCCTTTCCGGGGATTCACGATAGCCGGGTCCTTATATATTATCGATTCCAGATCCATTTCTTGTAAATTAATACACTCTTCCATTTCTTAGAACGCATTTACACTCTTTTTTCTTTTTCTAAAAATTTTTTTAAAAAAGTTTTGCAGTTTAAAATTATTGTTCTACCTTTGCGGTGTACTAATATACTAATACACTAAATAACCTCATATATGCTTAAAATCGAAAACTGCACTTTCAGCTACAAACGCAAAGGGACTCCGACTATCGACAATTTCTCCCTTTCGCTCACTGAAGGAGGGGTCTACGGTTTGCTTGGATCTAACGGTGCAGGCAAGTCCACTCTTCTTCAACTCATTGCCGGATTGCTCACCCCGGCCGAGGGTTGCGTCACTCTCGACGACGTCAACACTCGTCTTCGCCGACCCTCCACGATGGAGAAGATCTTTATCGTGCCGGAAGAGATTGAACTGCCTCCATTGAAACTCGACAGGTTCATGACTCTCAACGGCGCTTTCTATCCCAATTTCTCAAAAGAGGATATGTACAGGCATCTCGACACGTTCGGACTCGAACGGGATATCCGTCTCGACCGTCTATCGATGGGTCAGAAAAAGAAAGCCATACTTTGCTTCGCCATGGCCTGCAACACCAAGCTTCTGCTGATGGATGAGCCCACAAACGGACTCGATATCCCCGCAAAGAGCGCATTCCGCAAATATATCGCCGAATCAATGAGCGATGACCGCATTTTTATCATTTCCACCCATCAGGTGCGCGATGTGAGCCAGATTCTCGATCACATCCTCATAATGGACCATAGCAAAGTGCTTCTCGACAGCAGCGTAGGCCGCATTCAGGAGAAACTGAAATTCATCGACACAAATAAACGGGAACTCATTGAAAAGGCCGTTTTCGCCGTTCCGGGAATGGGTGGATCATCTATTATTCTTCCCAATGAGGATGGCGATGATTCTGAGCTCAACCTTGAGATTCTTTTCGATTTCGCTATCAGTAATCCGGAGAAAGCCAACCTCTGCCTCGGCAACTACAAGTTTTAAACATTTTAATCAATAATTTTATGAATAACGATATATTCTCATTCCGCCGGTTCTCGGTCTATCTGACGCAATACATCGGCCAGAATTATAAAAAACTTCTCCGGATAGCGCTCGGCACTCTCTTATTCATGATAGTGGCCATTGCCGTTCTGCCCATTCTCAACGGCAGATATTTACATCCCTTCTATCCGGACTACGATGCATTCTGGAATACTGAGATCCCAATCATCTGGATTTCTGCATTCGTGATCATATTCACGGCCGCTGCCGCCGCCTTCATGTCTTACGACACCAAAGGGAAAAGGATAATCAATCTCACTTTGCCGGTATCTGCTCTGGAGAAATTCTTCACCTATTTCATAATTTTCGTAATCGGAACGATTGCCGTCTTTGTGCTTTCAGTATTCATCGCCGACTGGTTGAGAGTGCTCACAGCCCCGATGTATGCAGATCCGGAAGCATACATCGCTCCTTTAGGAGTTGACAGAATACTCTCTTTCGGTAATAGGTATTCCGATCCATACTTCACAGAAAAAAACAAAGCGCTTCTTTCTCTTACTCTAATAAATCTATTCTTTATACAAGCATATTTCTTCCTATGCGCATCAATATGGCCCAGGACCTCACGTGTCAAGGGAATCCTCTCGCTGGCCCTGATAGTTATATCATGCGTTGCATTGACGTCGATATCTTTCAAAATAATGTTCTTTCCCGGGGGATTTGAACCAAGGGATTTCATGTGGAAACTTGACTCGGTGAAACCCTATACTCTTGTAAAAATCGGGAATTATCTGTCAGTGCTGCCTATATTGGTTTTCTACGTTATCTCCTATCTCCGTTTCAAAGAGATGGAATCCATAAACAGATGGTAAATAAGAACAAAATATGATATTCGATGAAAATAACAAAGCGATCTATCTGCAGATTGTCGACCGTATCTGCGACGACATAATGCAGTGCCGCTACGGGCCTGAGACAAGGCTCCCCTCCGTCAGAGAATATGCGGCATCGATAGAGGTTAACGCAAATACCGTGATGCGCTCTTACGAACGACTCACTTCAAAAGGCTTGATCTACAACAAGAGGGGAATCGGATTCTTCGTCTCTCCGGATGCGAGGGAACGGATTATCCGCGAGAGAAAAGTTGAGCTTATCGACAGACAGCTCCCCCCCCTCTTCAAACTAATGAGGCATCTCGGCATCTCGCCCGATGATCTCTCCAACGCATATAAAGACTTCATCTCAGGCGAAGATAAAGAACTCATTTGCTGAGATCAGGTGAGTATTAAATTAAATAATCACGAAACACTGTATATTATGAAACAGAAAAGATTCAAATTATCCACATATATCATTCTCGGCATACTACTTCTGCTTGCCTTGTGGGCGTTTCTGATGCCTATAGTGCTCTTCAAACCTGTCGGATAACCCTCATATCGTTATGGACAATCAACCGATGATAAGTCTGAAGGACGTGAACAAGACATATTTTGGAGCCGTCCCTCTTCACGTCCTCAAGGGTATCAACCTTGACATTAAGACGGGAGAACTCGTCTCGATCATGGGCGCTTCGGGATCCGGAAAATCCACTCTGCTCAACATCCTCGGAATTCTCGACAATTACGATACCGGCGAATATATCCTCAACGGCACTCTCATACGCAATCTAAGCGAGAACAAAGCCGCCGAATTGCGAAACCGGATGATCGGGTTCGTGTTCCAGTCGTTCAACCTCATCAACTATAAGAATGCCGTGGAGAATGTGGCTTTGCCACTTTTCTATCAGGGAGTGTCGCGCAAAAAGAGAAACCGTCTGGCTATGGAGCAGCTGGAACGCATGGGTCTCGCCGACCGCGCGCTCCATCTCCCGGGAGAGATGTCGGGCGGACAGAAGCAACGCGTGGCCATAGCCCGCGCTATGATCACCAACCCTGCCATCATCCTCGCAGATGAGCCGACAGGCGCACTCGACAGCAAGACCTCCGAAGATGTCATGCAGATCTTTCGCGACCTTAATACCGAACAGGGAAAAACAGTGGTGATCGTTACCCACGACCCCGGTGTCGCCGCCAAGACCGACCGGCTGATCAGGATATCCGACGGCATTATCGTTTCCGACAATATCGCTTGAAATTATGCTCGACTTTTTTCACGAAATAAGACAGACGCTCGGGCATAACAAGCTGAGGACTTTTCTCACGGGGATTGCCGTGACATGGGGAATATTCATGCTCATTGTTCTCCTCAGCATGGCCCGCGGCGTCACCAACAGTTTCCAGAAGGAGGTCTCTTCCGGCGAAATGGCCCGCATAAACATCTGGAGAGGCAGCACATCCATTCCATATAAGGGGAACCGGGAAGGACGCAATATCTCTTTCAAGGAGCAGGATTTGCGCATCATCCCGGAGAGGGTTCCGAAATACGCGGAAACAACCACATCACGTATATATATCAACGGAAAGATAACTACCCCGAAAGGTGAGGCCGGCGACGGATATACCGGCATCTTCCCTTCGGAAAAAGAGGGAGTCAACATGAGTAGCCTTAAAGGCCGGTTCATCACCGACCGCGACATGAAAGAGAAGGCAAAGGTGATGGTGATTCACAACACATATGCCGAGAAACTTTTCCCTCCCGACGGCAAAGATGCACTCGGAAACCGCGTAAATTGCAACGGGCTTTCTTTCGTGATTGTGGGAGTATACGAGAGCAGATGGAACAGAAACGCTTATGTACCGTTCACCACTTCGAGGGTATATACATCCGACTCCGAGGATATAGGGAATATAACCGTGAACCTTCGAAACGTGGAGACAGAAGCTGATGCAGATGATGCAGAGAAGGAGATCCGCAATACTCTGGCGTCTGCCCATAATTTCGATCCCAAAGATGAAAATGCCGTCTACATCGGTAATTATTTCAAAAACGCGGTCACTATGGGCAAGGCTTTAAGCATTCTCGACATCAGCGTCTGGGTGCTGGGCATACTCACCCTCCTCTCAGGAATTGTAGGCATCAGCAATATCATGTTCGTCACTGTGCGCGAACGCACTCATGAGATCGGTATCCGCCGCGCCATTGGGGCGCGTCCGCGCCAGATAATCTCGCAGGTGATCGCGGAATCCGTTGCAATTACAGTCACTTTCGGATATATAGGAATCGTGCTCGGCATGGTGGTGTCGCAGATCATAGCCGCCATTGTTGGCGATGACGGTCCGCTGCTAAATCCGACGGTAAGCCTTTCGATAGCATTCGAGGTCACGGCTGTCCTTGTAGCAGCAGGTATGCTCGCCGGTCTTTTCCCCGCGCTGAAGGCTCTAAAGGTGAAACCCGTGGAAGCATTAAGGGATGAATAGAAGACACTAATCATGAAAATCAGAATATTTGACAAAGAGAACTGGAAGGAAATCGGCGCCACTCTCGCCCGCAACAAAACGCGCACCTTCCTCACCGGTTTCGGCATCTTCTGGGGCGTGGCGATGCTCGCCATGCTGATGGGAGGCGCCCGAGGCGGCGGCGACCTGCTGAGACGCAATTTCGCAGGATTCGCGACCAATTGCGGAGCCATGATCCCATCGCCCACGACAATGCCCTACAAAGGATATCAGAAAGGACGCCAATGGCAACTCGACATGACCGATGTCAAGATGTTGCGAAGCTCTTTCCCGGAGATGAAAGCTATAATCCCGACGCTTCAGAAATGGAACTCCTCATTCAAACATGGAAAGAATACCTTTGCAGGCCAGGTTGTCGGTGCCGGACCGGAATACAAAACAATTCAGGAACCGCGCATATACTCGGGAAGATTCATCAACAACGCCGATGAAGCCGGGGAACGGCGGGTGGCGGTGGTCGGCAAAAAGGTGGCCGCACACCTATTCCCGGCCAATGATTCGCCGGAAGGGGAACTTATCGATGTCAACGGCTCAACCTATTCTGTGATCGGAACGATCGGCGACCCCTCGGAAATTCATATCAACGGAAGTCTTGATGAATCGGTGGTGATCCCATCCTCCACGTTTCGAAGAGCGAATGGCTATGGCGAAAAAGTGGATTTCATCATGTTCGTAGGCAGAGACAATGTCGTGATTTCAGACGTGATACCCAAAATGCAACGCCTCCTCTTCCGCCGTCATGGAATTCATCCGAATGATAAAAACGCCACATGGGTGGTCAACATAGCTGAAACATTCGAACAGGTCGACATGCTTTTCACCGGTATCGACATGCTTGCTTTCTTCATCGGTATATCCACACTGCTGGCCGGTGTAATAGGCATCGGCAACATTATGTGGGTCATAGTGAAGGAACGCACTCAGGAAATCGGCATCCGTCGCGCCATAGGCGCAAAACCGCGCGATATAATTGCTCAAGTGCTCAGCGAAGGGACGATACTGACTCTCGTATCCGGTCTGGCGGGTATATGTTTCGCCGCGGTGGTGCTCGGCGTGCTGAACAAGCTTAACAATCCGGCCGATGCCGTGATGGAGGCCCGCTTCCAGATGAGCTTCATATCGGCGATGTCCATTCTGGCCATATTTATGATTCTCGGCATTCTCGCAGGCATCATCCCTTCGGTGAAGGCCATGAGAATAAAACCCATCGAGGCCATAAACTCAAAATAGTATATATCAAATTGAAATAAAAGAACCATCAGGAATATGAAAAAGTTTTTTAAAATCATGATTTGGGTGTTCGTCGCCCTGATATTCGCGGGCACCTTCGTGTATCTCTTCATTAATTCCCGCGATAAAAAAGAGGAATATCAGATTGTCAGCCCTACAGTCGAAACCATTGAGCGGGCCGCAGTGCTTACAGGCAAGATCGAACCCCGCGACGAGATCGATATCAAGCCGCAGATCTCCGGCATCATCAGCGAAATACTCGTCGAGGCCGGCGACCATGTGAATAATGGCGACATAATAGCCAAAATCAAGGTAATTCCGGAAGAAGCGCAGCTCTCATCGGCCGAAAACCGTGTCGAGGTGGCCAAAATATCCCTTTCGGAAGCAAAATCCACTTATGAGCGTACCAAACAGCTTTATGAAAAGAAATATGAAAGCCGCGAAAAATATGAAAGCGATCTTGCCGCATACGAACGGGCCCGCAAGGAACTCGAGCAGGCTCGCGACCAGCTCACTATCGTTCGAGACGGTGTATCGGCGGCTAACGCGCAGGGCTCAAATACGCTTGTCCGCTCCACGGTCACGGGCGTCGTCCTTGAGGTTCCGGTAAAGGTCGGTTCCTCGGTGATTCAGGCCAACACTTTCAATGACGGAACAACAATAGCGAAAGTGGCCGATATGCGCGACCTCGTGTTCAAAGGAAATGTGGATGAGACCGAGGTTGAACTCCTCCGCGAAGGAATGGCTATGAAGATCACTGTCGGCGCAATTGCCGATTCGGAATATCCGGCTGTCATCGAAAAAATCGCGCCTATGGCCACCGACAACAACGGTGCTAACACTTTCGAGGTCAAGGCTGCCCTCAACGGAGCCGAAACAGTCAACCTGCGAGCAGGCTATAGCGCCAATGCCAACGTGATTCTCGAGCGAGCTGAGAAGGTGCTGGCCGTGCCGGAAGGAGTGGTTGAGTATGACAAGGACAAGGCTTATGTATATGTATTGAAAGATTCATCGGACTCGCAGAATTTCGAACGGCGCGAATTCAAGACAGGAATCTCCGACGGAGTAATGGTTCAGGTGAAATCCGGTAAACTCGACAAAAATACAAAGCTCAGAGGCGAAGTGATCAAATAAAACGCAAAACAGCATTACAATGAAAAGCAATTCACTCATATATAAAGCCCTTGTTGTCACGACACTGGCCGCGGCGAATCTGACGGCGAATGCCGGAGCCTGGTCGCTCGACAGCTGCATCTCCTATGCCACTACCAACAATATCTCTATCCGCCAGCAGAAATTGCGCATCCGCCAAGGCGAACAGGCCATCACCGAAGCCAAGGACCGATTTCTCCCCACTGTGAGTGCTTCGGCGTCCCAGACTTTCAACTTCGGAAGGGGCCTGACGGCTTCCAACACTTATGCCGACCGCAACACTTCTAACTTCGGATGGAACGCGGGGCTGAACCTTCCTCTGTTTCAGGGTCTCGCGGAATACCGCAACCTGAAACTCGCCAAAACGCAGCTTGTGGAATACCTCTTGGAAACAGAAGCGGCAAAGGAAAACCTCTCGCTAAATATCATTTCGCAATATCTTCAGGTGCTTTACTGTAAGGAAGTTGCCGAAAGTGCGCGGGCACAGGCGGAGCTTTCCGCTTTCCAGGTTTCGAGGCAGAAAGCGCTGATAGAGAGCGGACGCGTGGCCGAGGCCACTCTCTATGATCTTGAAGCCGTGGCGGCCCGCGACAGGCTGAGGATCGTGACCGCCGACAACGATACGCAGACAGCGCTCGTTAATCTTGCTAATCTTCTTCAGCTCCCCTCTCCCGAGGGTTTCGACATTCTTCCGATAAATGAAGGGGAACCAGACATCCCCTCTCCAGCTGCAGTCTATAATCAGGCCGTCCTAACAAATTTTAATATCCGGAGCGCGCGTCAGGCTATCAAGGTTGCCGACCAGCAGATACTATATGCCCAGTCGGGTTACATCCCCACTCTGAGCTTTAATGCGGGCCTCGGCTCAAGCTATTATAAGATCAGCGGTATGGAGCAGGAGGCCTTCGGGCCGCAGATGCGACATAATTTCGCCACCTATCTTGGATTTTCGCTCTCAATACCTCTGTTTGACGGATTCTCTACACGCAATAACGTGCGGCGCGCCCGAATCCAGAAAACAAGCGCCCAGCTCGAACTCGATCAGCGTTCGGCCGACCTCTTCAAAGATATCAACCTCGCATACTATCAGGCTGCCGGCGCGAGGCAGAAATACCTTACATCGGGCGAAACTCTTGACAAGACACGCCTATCGTTCGATTCCACACGCGAACGCTTCGACCTCGGCCGCGCCACGCAGGCCGACTACGAACAAGCAAAAAACAATCTCTTCAATACTGAGGTGGACCGCATTCAGGCACATTACGAATATATCTTGAGACACCGCATATTGATGTTTTACATGAACCGATAAGATTCCATAAAACAATTACTCATACATCTGTTTTTATCCGCATTCCGGTCGCCGCGAGGTTACCGGAATGCAACCGTCTTGAAACAGCATAACATAACACTCACCGAACCGGCGCGGGCTCTCAATTGTTTATCCATAAAACGTTTAGAAACTTATTAAATCTGATTAGTTATGGATATCAATGAATTAAAAGGGAAAGCCGAGGAATTTATCAACCGTCCGGAGGTGCAGGATAAAGTGAATCAGGCAAAAGAATGGGTTACCAATGGCAAAGGAAAAGAGTATATCGACAAAGGAAAGGATATGCTCGACGGAGCCAAAGATAAACTTGAGGATTTTGTTGAGGACAAAACCGATGGCAAAGGAATCTTCGGTTTTGGCAAGAAAGATGATTGACCTCTGGTATTTGAAAATGAAAACAGAGCGGAGTTCCCTAAGGGGGAACTCCGCTTTGATTATTATTGAGATTCATCGAAATGCTTAGAAACCTTTCGATTTGATAAAATCTTCGTAAATTTTAGAGAATATTTCGTTGTTCTCTTTCGGATAGCGCACGTCGGTAAAGACCTGCGCAAGCGTCTGCTTGCCGTTTTCCGCTATAAACTGGCGGCTATCCTCTCTCGACTCTTTCTCAGCGTAGATATCTTTAATTCCCTCTTCGGAATAATCATGATACTTCTCGGAATGCATAATAGCTCCGACAGGAATTCGATCGCTCAGCGGAGCCTCCCCTTCAGGATAACCAACCGTGAGCGTCGTCACCGGCACCACCAGATCAGGAAGTTGAAGAAATTCGGCAATCTGCGGAGCATTATAGGTAGTAGTGCCCAGATAGCAGCATCCAAGTCCGTTCATCTCTGCTATAGAGCAGAACTGTTGTGCGAACAGAGCTGTGTCGAGAAGTGCGCATACGAACGATTGGAAATTCCCGAAACCGGGGCATGCGTCGCTTGCTTCGCACCATTTTACGAATCTGTTGAAATCGGCGCAAAAGGTCAGAACTACATCCGCCGATTCCACCGAAGGCTGATTGAAATGGAAAGGCGCAAGCTTCCGTTTGTTTTCCTCATCGCGTGTCACAACAACACTGTAAAGCTGCATATTGCCTGTGGTGGGTGCGTGCGACGCCAGTTCGAGCATCTCCGAGAGCATTGCATCGTCGATACATTTGCCGCTATACTTTCTGACCGTCCTGCGGTTGCTGAAATAATCGGATTCCTTTATATTAACCATTTCCATTCAGTTATAAAATTAATTTCAAAGCCTGTAAAAGCGAAAGGAGGGCGGTTTTGCCGTCCTCCTCTTGTGACTCGTGCAGGATTCAAACCTGCAACCTTCTGATCCGTAGTCAGATGCTCTATTCA
>URNY01000051.1 GCA_900549375.1 uncultured Bacteroidales bacterium
ACCGGACGCGACGATGTGAGCCACGGCTGCTGGTAATAATCATGCTGCCAGTTGCCCGCAAGCGTATTGAGCCGGCTGCCGCCCAACAGATGGACATAGAGCGACACCGGACCTGCCGTCCAGTCCACCTTCACATCCGGAGCGACATGCAGGAAATTATAGCGGTCGTCCCGGTCGCCTGCGTTGAATGCGAAATCAATCTCCGCGCCCACACGAACCTTCAGCCGGTTGCGCGTAAAGCTATAATAAGGTGTAAGCTTCACTACCCCATAATCATCTGGCACATTCACAAAAAGACCTCCATCGGGGGTTTCCCCGGCATAGAGCATGATGTCGGCATCCAGATCCACGCCGAACGCCGAACCGGACGAGGAGGGGAAAATGATGCCCGCATTCAGCGAGATATCCGTCTCGCGACCTCCGTGATAGCGACCCAACATCGGATCATCGAGCACCGACGGATTACCTATGTAGGGTATGTACGCGCCATAGGCCGAACGATAGCCGAAATATCTTACCCCGGCTCCGGCCATCCATGAGATATCGTCATGGCGCGAAGGGGATTCCCATGTAAAACGGGCCGACACATCGTTGAGCGTCTGCGTCGGAGCCGCCATCTTCTCATCGGGCAATGCGGCATACCATGTAGGATTATAGCCGTAATAATTGAAATTGCCGATATGCCAGTCCACGGCTCCGGAAAGGGTTCCCTTTCCGGCGAAGTCATGCTTTCCGTAGACGCCGAGCGTCTCGTCGTAACGCTCCATACGGTTGTCGGCTGTCAGCGGCGAAAGCTTCGGCTTCCATAGCGAAGTGGAATTATGCTGGAGGCGCACGCCGACAGTTGTCTGCGGCGTCTGCATGAAACGATAGCCCGCGCTCAACGTGGTGTTGAGCCATGAGCCCGCCCCCAGCTCGAGATAACCGCGCTTGTCGGAGAAAAAGCGATCGGCGCGCCAGCCGGTGGCCGGGAGGGGAAGAAGCCGCGGAGCGAAAGCCGCCGGCACACTCTTCGAATCATAGGCGAGCGGGTTGCTTTCAAGCGAGAACTTCACCGCTTTGGGAAAAGTATTGATGCGGTCGAGGCGGAACACCTCCGGCACATACTTTCCCTCCACGCTTATCGACTGGTTATATTGGGCCGACGCCGGCAGCCACGCGGCAGCCAGCAGGGCGCAAATCATTGTCTTATGATTGGTCATGTTCATTTCTTTTTATTGCCGGTAGACTTCTTATTGCCGGTGTCATTCTTGTTGCTGATGGCCTTGAGCCGCGAATTAATGCCGTCGAGAATCTCCCGCTCGTCGCCGGGATAATTCTCTTTCAGGCTTTGCAGATATTCCTTTGCAAGGTAAGCCTTCCCCTGAGCTGTATAGGCATCGGCGAGCACGAGGAATCCGCGGGCAAGCTGCAGACTGTGGGGAGTACCCGCCTCGGTGAATTCAAGCATCGCCTTTTCAGCTTTGGCAAACTCTCGACGGTTGAGATAGTATTGTCCCAACTCGACTGCGGCCTGTGCACCGGCCTCGCCTGAGGGATTGGCGGCCAACTCGCCGAGCAAGGCCGTTCCCTCGCTATCCCGTTTCATGCGGATAAGGGCGAGCGCTTCGACAAGGCGCATGTCATCGGCAGTCTCAGGAGCGAGTCCGCCGCTGTTGCGGGCCCTTCGGGCGTAAGCCACACGCTCGCTGTCGTCGGCCGACGTGCGGGCCACGCCGGCGAGGGCGTCGGCCATGAAATCGGTGTCGCCGGTCTTTTCAAGTTCCTTATATACGGCTGCGGCATCGGCGGCACGCCCCGGAATATCGTTTTCGAGAATCTCGGCGCGCATCATCAGCGCTTCGGGATATTGCACGGAATGCGGACGGTCTGTAGCGATTCGGCTCAAAGCGGCCTCTGCCTCTGCGAAATCGCCGGTAGCGCGTCGCGACTGGGCGATGTCGAGGAGCGCCGCGGCAAGATATTTGCCGTCGGGATAATCGCGGACATAATTCTGAAGCAGACGTATGTTCGACATATCGTCGGCGTATGCGGTCTCGGCGCCGTCGAAGGCAAGCTGTTCCATCTCGTCGGCATCCAACTGCGCGGCTTCGGGAACGGTCCGTAGGAACGCGGCATACTCGGCCAAGGTGCCGTTCGACGCGCAATATTTACGCAGATCTTCATTGGCAAGCTGGGCCTCTTCGCTCGACGGCCAGTTGCGGATGATCCCGCGATAGGTCTCGGCGGCTTTCTCGCGGTCGCCTGTCTTCGAATAACTTATCGCGAGATTGAGCATGGCCTTGCGGGCCTGGGCAGAGCGGGGATACTCCTCGGCGAGGCTTGCGAACGCCTCTTTGGCCCGGGCGTTGTCGTCGAGCGCCTCATAGGTCAATGCCTTTTCGAGCAATGCGTTCGGCATCCATTTCGAGCCGGGATAACGCTTCTGCATCTCGCCGAGTTCCTTCAATTTCCCTTTCACATCGCCTCCTAAGCCGGTCATCACCGCATGTCGGTAGGCGGCATAATCCGCATCGGAAGCGCCGCGCTCGATAGCGTCGGCATATGCCCTGCGGGCCGAACGGTAGTCGCCCGTATAATACCGGCAGTCAGCCATGCGCACAATGGCGTCGGCCAATAATGCCGCGGGCAATGCCGGCCGTGCATCCACTGCCTTCGCGAATTCTCCGGCGGCCGCCGAATATTTCTCCTGCATATACTCGGCGTATGCGAGGTCGTAGAGAGCCAGCGTGCGGTTCGACCCGGCCGGCTCACTCTTCAGGAATGCAGAATAAGCGTTTGCGGCTTTGCCATATTCTCCCAATGAATAGCGGGCGTCGCCCAGCCAGAAGCGGGCCTGCTCGGCAAGCTTGCGGTCGTGGCGCGCAAGTTCGATGGAACGCTCCAGATAGGAAGCGGCCTCCGAAGCCCGGCCGTTGGTCATCGACTCGATACCGAGTTCATAAAGCACCTTCTGCTTGGCGGCCATGACGCTTGCCGACGGATTTTTGATGCGCTCGATATTCTTGAGAGCCTTGGCGTAATCCCGCTCGTTATAATAAGCCGTGGCGAGATATTCCTCCACTTTCGGAGTGTATTCCGAATGGGGGTAATCGCGGATAAAGCCTTCGAGGAGGTCTACCGACGATGAGAATGGCACCTTCCCGCCGCGCGTCACGGCAGCCACATAGTTATATAAAGCCGTCTCGCTAACGTTGCTGTCGTAGCCCTTGCGGGCGGCTTTCTCGAAAGCCATCGCCGCCGCGTCGTCGTTGCCTGTTGCCACATCGCACTGTCCCATGTAGAGCCATGCGCTCTGCGCTATGTCGTTGTCCAGCTCGGTGAGGGTTGAGAACCGCTCGGATGCAGCTTCGTAATCACCTTCGTCATAGTCGGTGACGCCGAGGGCATAGACGGCGTCGGAGGCAGGATTGGCGGGCGTGGAGTCCATATATCGCCGCAACAGTTTGCGGGCGCGGCTGTATTCGCCGAGCTTGAAAAGGCTCAGGCCCGTCACTCGGCAGAGTTCGGGCGTCAGCTCGGGATCATCGAGATTCCGCAGAATATTCTCACCCTCGCGGGCCACTTTTTCGAATTCGCCGCGCGTATAGTCGATCTGAGTCATGTAATACGCTGACTCCAGACCTTTCTTTCCTCCCCTCACTTTCGAGAAGAGGGAATAAGCCTTGTCGTAATCGCCTTCGATATAATCGAGATAGGCACTGTAGAAAGTGTATGCTTCCCGGTATTCGCCATTGTCTCTCAAAGCATTGAGCGATTCGCGTGCCTCGGCGAAGTGTCCGGTCTTGATGCGGCATAACGTCAGCCGGTAGCAATAGAGAGGATACTCCGTGCGGTTCAGTCGTCCGGCATCTATTTCCGAATACTCCGTGAGGGCTTCGGGCCACTGATGACTGAAGAAATAGTAATCGGCTACGGCCATGCGGGCGGCAAGCGCTTTAGACAATGCCGGATACTCGCGCACGAATTCCCGCAAGAGACGCAGACATTCGGCATCCCCCCTTTCATAATATGCTTTTGCGAGCATGAATACATATTCCTCCTCGTCGGCCGGTGCGAGATCCACTCCTTCGGTATGGAGTATTCTCAGCTGGTCGATCACTCCTCCGTAATTTCCGGAGGCGAGCATTGTCCGGGCTCGCTCGAGATAGCCGGCGGCCTGCGGCGAGAAACGCTCGGGCAGCGTGGCGTTTGCCGGCGCAGCACCGGCCAGAATCGCGGCAATCGCCGGGGCAGCCAATATGCGTTTTGTTATATTGTTAGCCATAATGAGCTTGTTGTTCAATTATTTATTAGGAAAGAGTCTCGTGAATATCCTGCTGTCAGTGACGCTCCTTCAATATTCCGTGGCGGAAAGCATAGAGCAGTTCCGTCAGTTCATCGATCTGAGCCTGCAGCTCTTTCCCCTTGTCGGTGTCACGCACGCGCATCCGGTGGCGCGACAGCTCCACAATCTGCGTGGTCGACACGATGTCGGTGCCGTTTCTCACTGCCTCTTCGGCCGATGTGAATGGCTCATGCTGCACGAGCTGAAACCCGCTGCTATGGAACACAAGGGTATAGCCGGCAATGCCGGTGGTGCGGTGGTAGGCTTTGGCAAAACCGCCGTCGATCACCATCAGCTTACCGTTGGCACGTATCGGCGATTCACCTTTGGCGGCCCGCACGGGCACATGCCCGTTGATGATATGCCGGTGCTCCCCTTCCACTCCGAATGCATCGAGAATCATGTCGCAGATTTCCTCGTTGTTGCGGAGCTTGAAATACCATCCCTTCTCTTCATGATGGGTTTCCGGGGCATCGATGAAATAGCGTTCGAAGGTGGCCATCTTCGATTTGTCGAACAATGGAGAATCCGGGCCGCACCAGAGATACCAGAAATAATCGCGGGCAAAGGCGCGGCGTTCCGGGGTTGAATCATCGTTGAAGGCTTCCCGCATCGTCATGCCGATCTTGTGGAGCAGTTCACGCCCTTTATAGGAATGGCCTCCCACCTCCACCTCTTTCAGACTGCCGTCTTCGTTCAGAGGCAGCGAAGCGTGAAAGAGCAGATTGGAATTATAGATACCATACATGCATCCGTTGGAGAAGAGACATTCGATATGGCGCTGCAACTTGTCGCTGACGCCGAATGAATGATGAAGCTTATCCACCAGTTCCCGCTCCTCGGCCGAGAGAGCCGTAGGATCGTCCGGGTCGAGAGTGGGGAAGTTTTTGTCGTTCAATGGATATTCCTTACCTTCCACAGTCACGGTTCCCTTTCTAAGGTCGATGGCCGAAAGCAGGTCGCGTTTCTCGAGACCCCATTCGGGATGCGCTTTGGCCATGGCGGCCTCCAGTTTGAACTGTATCACGGATATAGCCTTGTGCATGCGGGCGATAAGCATCTTTGTCTTTTCGCTCACCTCCTCTTCGTTGGCCAGCGTCGGCATGAACCGTTCGCAGGGATCGTCGCCGTATGTCTCCATGGCGAACGTGGCCAATGGCACGAGATTTATGCCGTAGCCATCCTCGAGAGTAGCCATGTTGCCGTAGCGCAGCGAGAGCCTCAGCACGTTTGCCATACAGCAGTCGTTGCCGGCGGCCGCCCCCATCCAGAGAGCGTCGTGGTTGCCCCATTGTATGTCGAAGCGCCCGTAGCCGCAGAGGATATCCATGATTATATGCGCGCCCGGTCCCCGGTCAAATATATCGCCGAGAATATGGAGCTGGTCGATGCTCAGACGCTGGATCACGTTGCAAAGAGCAGTGACGAACTCGTCGGCCTGACCGGTGGAGATGATGGTCTCTATGATACGCGAGAAATAGGCTTGCTTGTCATCGTCGGAGGGGGATTCATGCAGAAGCTCCTCGATGATATAGGCGAACTCGCGCGGCAGGGATTTGCGCACTTTCGAGCGCGTATATTTCGAGGATACCGACTGACATACCTTTATAAGCTTGTGGAGAGTTATGTTATAGAAATCCGTAAGATCGCTCTCGGAGGCATGGATGAGCTGAAGCTTCCTCTCGGGATAGTAGATGAGCGAGCAAAGCTCGCGTATCTCCTGCTCGCGCAATGACGTTCCGAAAATTTCCGTCACTTTTCGCTTGATATTGCCCGATGCGTTCTTGAGGATATGGCGGAAGGCCTCGTGCTCCCCGTGGATATCGGCCAGGAAGTGCTCCGTCCCTTTGGGGAGGTTGAGAATCGCTTCCAGATTGATGATTTCAGTGGAAGCGGCGCTCACATTCGGGAACGACTGCGAAAGGAGCTCGAGCACCCTGCGGTCGTTCTCAACCTGTGTTTCAGATATGTTTCTGGATAATGGTGTCATATTTATATTGTCGTGAAACAACTTCACTGCAAAGATAATAAAAAGAAATGAACCCGCGTCGCTCCACGGGCGTTTTAGCAATGAACTCGACCCAATAAGAGGACTCAGCAATACAAATTAAACTTTAAAAATTATGGATACCAACAAACTTAAAGATCTGCTCGGTAAAAAAGGTGTGGCGCTTGTGGAATTTTATGCGTCATGGTGTCCTCACTGCCATAGGATGATGCCTGTTGTCGATGATATCCGCGCTTTGATGGATGGACAGGCCGAAGTCTATCAGTTCGACATCGACGAGAATTCTGAACTCGCCAATGAGCTTGGTGTCACATCCGTACCGACGTTCATCGTTTACCGCGACGACCGGGAGACCTGGCGCGCATCGGGAGAGATGGACGGCAACATCATCGTCTCCCATATTCAGGAAACCCTCTGAAATCACCACCTCTGAAACACCCTCTATCCTTAAATCTACTTCTACTTTGCTAAAATCAAAACTGTCTTGACTATTTTTTCTGAATATCTGGGGCTGCTCGGCGTGCCGCATACGCGCGACAACAGCGACAAGGCATTCCATGAGATGCCGTTCAAGTCGCTGTTCGGCTTCTCGCGGCTCCTCAATTCCTACGGCATCGAGACGCGAGGTGTCAGGGTTGCCGACAAAGGGGATCTGAGGCGCCTGCCGCTCCCTTTTCTGGCGCAGGAAGGTAGTGGGTTCGTAATTGTTACCGGCTTCACCGACAATCATGACGGTGGTCAGCAGATAGTGAACTATATATATTACAGCCAGAAGAAAAGCATGCCGTTCGACCGCTTCAACGAGCAGTGGAGCGGCGTGGCTCTTCTCGCCAAGCCCGGCCCCGATGCGAAAGAGCCCGACTATGCCCGCCATCGGTTTTATGAAATAGCCGCTATGGTTAAGCGTTGGCTGCTTATAGCCTGCGTAGTCTTCCTCGCCGTATGCGGCTTCATCTACGCCGGACTGTGGCGCAACCTTTCCACAATCCTGCTCACGGCCGTCGACTTCGCCGGACTCGGCGTCACATGGCTGTTGATTCTCAAATCTTTGAAAGTCAGCAGCAAGTCGGCCGACAGGATTTGCGGAGTGTTGCAGCAGCATGGCTGCGACACCGTGCTCGAACAGAAAGCGTCCTCCTTCTTCGGTCTGTTCGGATGGAGCGAGGTCGGATTTGCTTATTTCAGCATCTCTACCCTGGCACTCTTCCTATTCCCCGGAGAGATCCGATGGCTGGCTCTTGCCAACGGATGCTGCCTGCCGTTCACCGTCTGGAGCATCTGGTATCAGAAATTCCGCATCAAGACATGGTGCACGCTCTGCGTCACCACCCAATGCCTCCTCTGGCTACAATTCTTCTGCTACTTCTTCGGCGGGATGTGGCACGGCATCTTCCCGCTGCGCCTCCCACTCTTTATGCTCGGCGCAGCCTACCTGGCAGCTTTGCTCGCCATCAACGCCGTGATGACCTTCATCAAAAAGCGCACACTCCCCGTCGCCTAATAAAAACTTCGCTATGGCACTCTACGACATCCTCGGCATAAACATGCAGACCCTCTCCCCCCTCGAAATGAACCGCATCCACTTCGAGACCGGCCGCCACTCCCCCGTCGACAAAGACACCCCCGCAGCCCCCGCCCCAAAACGCGGTCAGGGGTAGAAGTGCGGAAATTTGCGTAAACGTGTTATAAAACAGATTCCGGAAGATTGCAGTTTGTCTATTTTGGGTTATTTTTGCGGTCGAAGAAACCGTTTAACCTAATACCGAAAAACTGTTCTCTCCGAATGGAAAATAACGAAGAATCCGCCCCGCTCGCGGGCGCGGTCGAAACAGATATCAAATCATCAGAAGCAACTAAAACCGGCAAGTCTGCCGGAAAGAAATCGGCATGGAGCGGCGTTATTTGCCTCGTCGTGGTGTTCGGCCTTTTCGGCTATTTAGGTCAGGGAATGGGACTGGCAAACATGCTCAAGACGCTTATGAACACCGCCCACGACCTGCTTCTCAACACTGTCTTCTACCTCATGGCTATCTGCGTGCTAACCGGTGCCGTGGGTAAGATTTTCATGGAATTCGGCGTGGTCGACCTCCTCGAGCGACTCCTGCGCCCGCTCATGAAACCGCTCTTCAACCTCCCGGGCGTCGCCTCCCTTGGCGCCGTCGTAACCTTCCTCAGCGACAACCCCGCCATCATCTCCCTTGCCTCCGACAAACGCTTCAGCTCTTATTTCAAGAAATACCAGTTCATCTCGCTCACCAATTTCGGCACCGCCTTTGGCATGGGCCTCCTCGTGATGGTCTTCATGGTGGGTCAGGGATATTTCTGGGAACCGCTTGTCGGATTTGCCGGCGCTTTCCTCGGCTGCGCCGTCTCTACGCGACTGATGCAATACTTCGTGATACGCAACTACCCGCATTATCTCGAAGAGGATATGGTGGACGACAAAACCGATACCTATGAAAAGAAAAATGAAGGAGAACGGAAATCCCCGTTCGTCAGAATCCTCTCCGCTTTGCTCGACGGTGGGCGCTCGGGCGTTGACGTCGGCATCGCCATCATCCCCGGAGTGCTCATAATATCCACCCTCGTGATGCTCCTCACATTCGGCCCCGGCGAAGGGGGTCAATACACCGGCGCCGCATACGAAGGCGTGGCCGTTCTGCCATGGCTCGCACAGAAAGTCGATTTCATTTTCGAATGGCTCTTCGGCTTCCACGACCCCCATCTCGTGGCCTTCCCCATCACGTCGCTCGGTGCCGTCGGCGCCGCGCTCAGCCTCGTCCCCAACTTCATATCCCAGGGGTGGATCGACGGTAACGCCATCGCTGTCTTTACCGCCATCGGCATGTGCTGGAGCGGATATCTCAGCACACACACCGCCATGCTCGACTCGCTCGGCTTCCGCGAACTCACCTCCAAAGCCATCCTCGCCCACACCATCGGTGGCCTCTGCGCCGCCGTAACCGCCCATCTCCTCTTCATGGCCGTCAGCGTTGCGATAGCCTGACACGTCAACCTTTGATTGAGTAATCCGGGCCTCTGAAACGTAATTTATTACGTTTAATCAAGAACTTCAGCTTATGAGACTGTCAGCTTTTGCCCTCATGCTTCTCGCATCGGGCGCATTATATGCCACGGCCGGCAACAATTATATATCGAAAGTGTGGAGTCCCGACAGGGGCGACGGCACGTATGTCAACCCCATCATAAACGCCGACTACAGCGACCCTGACGCTATCCGCGTGGGCTCCGACTACTGGATGACGGCCTCAAGTTTCTGCAACGTTCCCGGTCTGCCGATCCTGCATTCCACCGACCTTGTGAACTGGGAAATCGTGAACCATGCACTCCCCTCTCTCCCCTCGCCAACTTTCGATACCCCTCAGCATGGCAAAGGAGTCTGGGCACCCTCGATCCGTTTCCACAACGGCGAATACTACATCTTCTGGGGGGATCCCGACACGGGCGCCTACATGGTCAAAACCGCCGACCCGCGCGGCAAATGGTCGGAGCCGGTGCTCCTCTGGAAAGGGAAAGGAATCATCGACACCTGCCCGCTCTGGGATGAGGACGGCAAAGCCTATCTTGTCAACGCCTGGGCTAAAAGCCGCTCCGGCTTCAACTCGATGGTGACGGTTTCCGAGATGCGGCCGGACGCCACGGCGCTCCTCGGCGAGCCGGTGATGGTCTACGACGGCATGCCCGAAGGGAACCATACCATCGAAGGACCGAAGTTCTATAAACGCAACGGCTATTATTATATCCTTGCTCCCGCCGGAGGCGTGGAGCGGGGCTGGCAGATGGCCCTCCGCTCGCGCAACCCGTTCGGCCCATACGAATCGAAGATCGTGATGGCCGAAGGTAAATCGGGCATCAACGGCCCCCATCAGGGCGCATGGATCGACACCGACAAAGGTGAAAACTGGTTCATAAATTTCCAGGACAAAGGCTTCCTTGGTCGCGTGCTTCATCTTAACCCCATTGAATGGCGCGGCGACTGGCCTGTTATCGGCATCGATAAGGATGGCGACGGATGCGGAGAACCCGTGGCGCGCCACCGCAAACCGAAAGCCTCCGGCGCCTCGCAGCGCATCAACCCCGCAGAGTCCGACAGCTTCGACGGCATCCGCCTCGGCGAGCAATGGGACTGGTTCGCCAACTACCGTCCGGAATTCGGATTCACCACGCCATTAGGATATTTCCGCCTTTACGGCCACAATGTGAGCGGCATCGACGGCAAACATGAATACGTAAACCTGCGCGAGGTTCCCAACATCCTCACGCAGAAACTACCCGCCGACAAATTCACCGCCACGGCGGAAACCACCGTATCGGGAAGTGCCGACGGCCAGCAGGCCGGCATCGTGGTGATGGGTCGCGACTATTCGCGCATGGCTGTAGAGAAAAAGGGGGACCGCTTCATCATCAAGCAGATTGAAAGTTTCGGCGCTGACCTCGGCAACGGGGAGACAGAAACCGTAGTGGCCGAAGTGCCCGCCTCGCGCCTCAACTGCGACGGCCCAGCCGCCACCTCCGACCTCGACATCTGGATGCGCGTGCGTCTCGACGGCAAAGGGATGGCCCATTTCTCCTACAGCCTCGACGGCAAGAAATTCCTTCCCTCGGGGAAACCCTTTAAAGTGCGTCAGGGCCACTGGATCGGTGCCCGCGTTGGTTTCGCCGCCCTTCAGCGCGGCAAGGACCGCGGCTGGCTCGACATCCGCTCCTTCACCGTAGAACCCTAAGGTGCATCCACCACTGTCAATATCGGGGGCCTATCGTTTGAAAAGACGGTAGGCCTCTCTTGTCCAAAGCACAAACGATGATGCGGCAATGATGATCACAAGGTCCAGTGCACCTGACTTGTTGAATCCCCAGTCGAGGGTATGAAGCATCGGCGACACATTGAAGAACTCGTAGGCTATCTCCGTGATGAACAATTGCCCGGCAACGATGATGCCGACAATCGTCCAGAAACCCTGACTCATCTTCAGCCGGAAGATACTTTCGCCGGTCTCGAAAGCGCGGGCGTTGAACATATACCAGAAATGCGTCCAGACAAAGATCGAGAAGAGCAGAGTGGCCTCATAAGCGGTCATGGGCGACTCGACGCCTACCGCGGCACGGAACATCTGCGGGATGGAAGTGACATCGGCATGATTGAAAAGCCAGTAGAAACCGAATGTTATCGCGAAGAAAAGAAGGCCGACTCCCGTAAGTTCCACAATCATCGGCCGCGTAAGGATCGAGGAATTGCGCTTGCGCGGCTTATCGCGCATCACGGCCTTGGATGGAGGAAGAGAAGCCAACGCCATTGCGCCGAATGTATCCATGATGAGGTTCACCCAGAGCATCTGCGTCACGGTCAGCGGCGACTCCGAACCCATGAACGAGCCGAAAAGCACTAAGAAGCAGGCCGCCACATTCACCGTGAGCTGGAAGAGCAGGAACCGCTGGATATTCTGATAGAGCGATCGCCCCCACATCACGGCTCGACCTATCGAGGAGAAGGAGTTGTCGATAATCGTGATATCGGACGCCTCTTTCGCCACCGACGTACCGTCGCCCATCGACAGCCCGACATGGGCCGTCTTGAGCGCCGGAGCGTCGTTCGTGCCGTCACCGGTCACGGCCACGACCTCATTGTTGGCCTGCAACGCCTCCACAAGTCGTTTCTTGTCCAGCGGGCGCGCCCGGGCTATTATCTTGAAATCCTCTACCCCCTCCTTGAGCTGTTCGTCGGTAATCTCGGCAAACTCGGGGCCGATGATTATATTGCGGTCCGTATCCGTGGCATCGTTCCAGAGACCGATGCGACGTCCGATCTCTTTGGCCGTCCCGGGAGTGTCGCCGGTAACGATCTTCACCTTGATGCCCGCGTCGAGCACCTCCCGCACCGCTGCGGGCACATCCGCGCGGACAGGATCGGCGATAGCGACGATGCCGAGGAAGGTCAGATTGTCGGCCACAACCCGCCCGTCGGCAATAGTCGCATCCCCCTCTTGAACCTCCTGATATGCGAAGCCGAGGGTGCGCATGGCCTGATTCTGATATTCGAGCAACTGCGCGTCGATCTCCTCTTCTGTCACTCCGTTGGTGTTGCGACACATGCCGAACACTATCTCCGGCGCCCCCTTTACATAGAGTATTCTCTTACCCGACGCAGATCTGGCAACCGTTGCCATATACTTCCGCTCGGTGGTGAATGGCAGCTCTTCGAGACGACCGGCGCTCCCGCGCAACTCCTGATAGTCCATGCCGTTGGCCTTGAGCCACAGCAATAGGGCACCCTCCGTGGGGTTGCCGAGCACTTGCGGCTTATCGCCCGAGAGGTCAAGTTGTGCCGTAGAGTTCACAGCTATCCCTTCATAAATATATCGGAAGTCGGGCTTCGGACAGAAGAAATCGGCCTTGTCCACCTGCATCTGGTTCTGCGTCAGCGTACCCGTTTTGTCGGTGCATATCACGGTTATGGCGCCCATCGTCTCGCAGGCATGCATCTTGCGCACAAGATTATTGGTTTTCAGCATCCGGCTCATCGAGTAAGCCAAAGAGAGCGTCACCGCCATCGGCAATCCCTCCGGCACAGCCACCACAATCAGCGTCACCGCTACCATCAGCGTTTTCAGCGTATGGCTGAAGAGCAGCGACCAGGTGTAGCTGACGGCGCCGGGGTTAAGCATAGCGAACGCCCCTACAACCATGGCGAAGAAGAGGATTACGAACCCGGTGATCGTAAACGCGCACTTCGGCTTCGACCAACCGCCGAATTTCTTGATTACAAGCCAGAAGAAAAGGGCCACGGGAATTATAAGGGTCCATGCCTGCCATGCACCCCACCCTAAGAAATGGATCAGCTGGCCGATGATGATAAGGCCGGCGAAAACATAGCTCGCATCCGTTATCCATCGGGCGAGGCGGTCGAGTTGCTCGTTGAGCGGCGTCTTCACCGAGTCGTCGATCTGCGCCTCCACGAACACCTTACCCATCTCCGTAGCGTCGCCTACCCGGAGCACGCGCATCACGCCATGCCCCTCCATAATCTTCGTGCCGCGCAACACATGGTTCGAGGGATACGTGGCATCCTTGTCGAAGTGAGCCGGATCGGTGGTCTTCGAGCTCAGCGGCTCTCCGGTGAGCGACGACTCATCCACGCTCATCGTCACGGCATCCAGAAGTTCGCCGTCCGCCGGTATCTCGTCGCCGGTGTTGAGCACCACGATATCTCCCACCACCACATCCTTACGCGGCACGGTGGTCATCGAGCCGTTGCGCATCACCTCCACCGGCTCGTCGTCGTTCACCTTGTTGAGGATCTTGAATGCCTTGTTGGCCCTCTGCTCGAAGACAAAGGCGAGAACCGTGGCCAGACCGATGGCGATGAAGATACCGATAGGCTCGAAGAATACCTTCCAGTCCTGCCCGAGACCGAAATATTCATAGAAAGAGATACCGATGGAAAGCACACCGGCCACCATCAGTATGATAATCAGCGGATCGGAAAATTTATGGAGAAATTCCTTCCACCATGGCGTCTGCGCCGGAGGCGTCAGCACATTCCGGCCATTTATCCGCCGGCTTTCCAGCACCTCCGCATCGCTCAGGCCTCTGTATCGTTTGTCGTCAGACATAGAAGAATCAATAATTAGATCTGTTTCGAGGCCCAAAATTAACTAAAAACATCCGCTCCGGCCTCTTCCGCAACAAAAACTTAACAACATCGTCGCCGCCACGGTTTGTTTTGGAGGTGTGTCCGCCGCCCTTATTCGCTTAGAGCAACCCGAAAACGAATACCAAGAATATGCAGATTGGAGCCACATACTTGAGCGAGAAGATGATCAGCCGCACATACAGCGGTATCTCGCCGGTACGGATCTCCCTCGTGGCCTCATTCTCATCCCTCTTCTCATCCTCGATGAGTTGCTTCATCACCAGCCGCTTCTCCATGCGCCAGCCCACAAACGGCGCCAGAATCATGCCGCCAAGCGGCATCAGTATGTTGGAAGCCATGAAATCCAGGAAATTGAAAATATTGAGTCCGGCAATCTTCACACCCGACAACGCGCCGAACGACAGGGCGCAGACTGTTGCCAGCAACGCCGCAAGCGCCGCCACTATCGCCGTAGCTTTTCCACGGCTCATCTTCCATTCCTGCATGATGTAGGCCACTATCACCTCCGTCAGGGATATCGTCGATGTCAGCGAAGCCATGAAAAGCAACAGGAAGAAGAGGGCCGACCAGACTCGGGCTCCCGGCAACTGCATGAAAACCGACGGGAGCACTTCGAACACAAGTCGCGGACCGGCCTCGGGCTGCAACCCGAAGGAGAAGACTGCGGGGAAGATCATCACGCCTGCAAGGATCGCCACGAGGGTGTCGGAAACGGAGGTCACTGTGGCCGTACGCACCAACGACGTGCGGTCGTTGAAATAGCTCGCATAGGTGGCAAGCACTCCCATGCCGACGCTCAGCGAGAAGAATGCCTGACCCATGGCCGAGAGCACGCCACGCGCCGTCAGCGATCCGAAATCGGGACGGAACAGGAATTCAATACCCTCGCGGGCACCCGGCATGAAAAGCGAATTGACACAGAAAGCCACCAGAATAACCACTAACAACGGCGTCATCACACTCGATATCTTCTCGATTCCCTTCTGCACACCCCGCAGAATCACAAGGAAATTGCAAGCGAGAAAGATAAACGTGAAAAGTAGCGATTCAGCGGCAGAACCGGTGAACGCATCGAAGCGGGCATGCAGTTCGCCGGTGGCCGTGGCGCCCCCGAAACCCGCTATCGATTCATATAGATAATAGACAGTCCACCCCGCCACCACCGAATAAAAGCCTATGATCAGCACCGAAGCGAGAATGCCCATAAAAGCCGGAAGACTCCAGAAAGGGCCGGCATGAAGCTTGCGGAATGCTCCCGCGATATTGAGATGCGTGGAGCGTCCGATCACGAACTCACCGCATATCACCGGTATACCGATGGCCACTACGAAAAATATATACACAAAAAGGAAAGCGGCGCCACCGTTGTTGCCCGCTTCGTAAGGAAACCGCCAGATATTGCCGAGCCCAACCGCCGAACCGACAGTGGCCGCTATC
>URNY01000052.1 GCA_900549375.1 uncultured Bacteroidales bacterium
GGGACAAACCCGCTCGCCGTTTTATACGATTTATATCTGTCAGGCAAGCACCGGACAGACATGATTCTTATTTGTTGTTACAAAGTCTTTTTGACTTCGACCTCTTCGAAGGCTTCGATAATGTCGCCTTCGCGAATGTCGTTGTAGCCCTGGACAGAGAGACCGCAGTCGTAGCCGGAGATGACTTCCTTGACATCGTCCTTGAAACGTTTGAGCGATCCGAGCTCTCCGGTGTAGATCACGATGCCATCGCGGATCACGCCGACTTTGGATATGTGATAGGTCTGAAGCACTTCGGCTGTACCGGTGATCTCCTCGCGTATTTCGGGTGAAAGCATTCCTTCCATGGCGTCTTTCACTTCCTCGATTGCTTTGTAGATCACTGAATAGAGACGTATCTCGACACCCTCCTTCTCGGCTTCGCGTTTGGCCGCTGCCGAGGGACGCACCTGGAAACCGATGATGATGGCATCTGAAGCGGCGGCCAGAGTGACATCGGATTCGGAGATAGCACCCACGCCTTTGTGGAGTACGTTTACCTGAACTTCGGGTGTGGAAAGCTTAAGCAGCGAGTCGGAGAGTGCTTCGACGGAGCCGTCGACATCTCCTTTGACAACGAGGTTGAGCTCGTGGAAATCGTTGAGCGCGCGGCGGCGTCCGAGTTCTTCGAGGCCGAGGCGCTTCTTTGTGCGTAGGCCGAGCTCGCGCTGGAGCTGTTCGCGCTTGGCGGCGATTTCGCGGGCTTCCTGCTCGGTTTCGAGCACGTTGAATGTGTCGCCGGCCTGAGGAGCGCCGTTAAGACCGAGGATGAGTACAGGAGCGGCCGGGCCTGCTTCAGCGACGCGTTGGTTACGCTCGTTGAACATGGCCTTCACTTTGCCGAAATGTGTCCCAGCAAGAATCACGTCGCCGACGCGGAGCGTGCCGTTCTGGACAAGCACTGTAGCCACGTATCCGCGGCCTTTGTCGAGAGAGGATTCGATCACGGAGCCGATTGCTTTGCGGTCGGGGTTGGCCTTGAGGTCGAGCAATTCGGCCTCGAGAAGCACTTTGTCCATAAGTTCCTCCACGCCGATACCTTTCTTGGCGGATATGTCCTGACTCTGGTATTTCCCTCCCCATTCCTCAACGAGATAGTTCATGTTGGCGAGCTCCTCCTTGATTTTGTCGGGATTGGCGGCTGGTTTGTCAATCTTGTTGATGGCGAACACCATGGGGACGCCGGCTGCCGAGGCGTGGTTGATTGCCTCGATGGTCTGGGGCATCACATCGTCGTCGGCCGCCACGATGATTATGGCAAGGTCGGTTACTTTGGCTCCGCGGGCACGCATGGCGGTGAACGCCTCGTGACCCGGGGTGTCGAGGAATGTTATGCGGCGACCGTCGGAGAGCTTGACGTTATATGCGCCGATATGCTGGGTGATACCTCCGGCTTCGCCGGCGATAACGTTGGCTTTGCGGATATAGTCGAGCAGAGAGGTCTTGCCGTGGTCTACGTGTCCCATGACCGTTACGATCGGCGGCCGGCTCTGGAGATCCTCTTCGTTATCCTCGACAGTCTCGATTGCCTCGGTGACATCGGCGCTGACGAATTCGGTGGAGAAGCCGAATTCTTCGGCCACGATGTTGATGGTCTCCGCGTCAAGACGCTGGTTGATGGAAACCATCACGCCGAGGTTCATGCAGGTTGCGATTACGTTGTTGACGGGGATATCCATGAGATTTGCGAGGTCGTTGGCCGTGACGAACTCGGTGATCTTGATCACTTTGCTCTCTTCGGCTTCGCGCTGCTGGTTTTCAAGCTCGCGGTTGTGCATCTCCTCGCGTTTCTCCTTGCGCCATTTGGCGCTCTTCTTTGTGGCTTTGTTGGTGAGACGGGCGAGGGTCTCCTTCACCTGCTTCTGCACATCTTCGCTGTTTACCTCAGGCTTGACCGGCCGTCGGTCGCGTTTGCGTTTGGAATCTCCGTGTCCCTGCTGCTGTCCGCGGTTGTCGCCGCCGCGGTCTTTCTTGCGAGCGTCGTTGCCGAAGCCGGGTTGCGAGGCGGCTTTCTCGATGTCGACTTTCTCTTTGCCTATGCGCTTACGCTTCTTGCGGTCGCCGTTTTCTGCTGCGTGGGCGCGTGCGGCTTCCGCACGGCGTTCGCTACGGCTTTTCTTGCGGGGGCGAGTGGACTGGTTGATCGACGAGAGGTCGATCTTGCCCACAACTTTCAGCTCGGGGCCTGCCGGAGTCGGGGCATAGCGGAACACGTTGCTCTTCGGCTCATCCTCTTTGGCGGGTTCTTCCTTTGGAGCATCAACTGCCGGAGCCGCCGGAGCCGCCTTCGCGGGCTTAGGTTCCGCGGGCTTTTCAGCTGCAGGTTTCTTCGTTTTCTCCGTCACCTGCTGCTCCTTTTTCTCCGCAGGTGCGGATTCCTCTTTGCGGGGTTCCTCGCAGAGGGGTTTCCCGCTTGCCTTCACTTCCGGAGCGGGGGCTTTTTCAACAGGCTTTTCTGCCGCTATCGGTTTGGCCGGATCTGCAGCCGGAGCGGAGGGTGTTTCCGAGGGCGCCGTCTGCGGCGCTGTCTCCTTGGCAACGGAGCGGGTCGGATCAGCCTGAGCGGCCGGACGCTGGCCATGGGAATCAAGGTCGATCTTTCCGAGAATCACGGGTCCGCGCTTTCCGGGAATCTCTGTCTTGATTTCCGCGGGACGCTGACGTTCGTTCTTGGCCGCTTTCTCCCGGCGGTCTTCCTTGCGTGCGGATGAATATGTATCGGATACCGCTTTTGTTTCCTTGTCCTTACTGAATTCTTTTGTAAGGATCTGAACGGCATTGTCGTCGATACGTGTGTTGGGATCGGGGTTTTCTCCGATCTCGATGTTATGCTTGCGAAGGAATTCCACGGCCGTGTTGATTCCTACATTCAGGTCTTTGGCTACTTTGCTGATCTTTGTGCGCATATATATGTTTTGGGATGAGTCTCTTTATTTCCGAGGGGAGAGGTGAGGGGTGCCGTATCAGTCTTCGAACTCGGCCTTGAGCACGTCGATTACATGCTGCAGGGTGTCGTCTTCAAGGTCGGCCTGATCGAGCACGTTCTTGGGAGCGTTGAGCACTGCTTTGGCAGTTCCGAGGCCGAGGTCTTTGAGGGTTTCGATCACCCATTCGTCGATTTCGTCGCTGAATTCATCGAGATAGATATCTTCCTCGCCCTCCTCGATGTCGCGGTAGACGTCGATGGAATATCCGGTGAGCATTGTTGCAAGACGGATGTTCATGCCGCCTTTACCGATTGCGAGGCTAACCTCGTCGGGATGCAGGAACACTTCGGCCTTGCGGTCTTCCTCGTTGAGACGGATGGAAGAGATCTTGGCCGGGCTGAGTGCGCGCTGGATATAGAGCTGGGGATTTGCGGTGTAGGAAATCACGTCGATGTTTTCGTTGCGGAGCTCGCGGACGATTCCATGAATGCGGCTTCCCTTGATGCCGACGCAGGCGCCGACGGGATCGATGCGGTCGTCGTAGCTTTCAACGGCGATCTTGGCTCTTTCGCCGGGGATGCGTGCCACATCCTTGATTGTGATCAGGCCGTCGTGGATTTCAGGAACCTCCTGCTCGAAGAGTCTGCGCAGGAAGCGCGGGTCGGTGCGGCTTACGATTACCTTGGGATTGTTGTTGGGGTTGTCGACGCGTTTGACGATGGCGCGCACCATGTCGCCCTTATGGAAGAAGTCGCCGGGAATCTGCTCCTCTTTGGGCATGATCAGCTCGTTCTGCTCTTCATCGAGCAGGAGCATCTCCCTTTTCCATATCTGATGTACCTCTCCGGTGATTATCTCGCCTTCGAGCTCTTTGAATTTGCTGAATATGGCGTCTTTCTGGAGGTCGAGAATCTTCGACTGGAGGGTCTGGCGAAGGTTGAGGATTGCGCGGCGACCGAATTTCTCGAAGAAAATCTGCTTTGTGACATCTTCCCCGATCTCGCACTCGGGGTCGATTTCACGTGCTTCCGTGAGGCCTACCTCCATGTTGGGGTTTTCGACTTCGCCGTCGGGAACAACCTCAAGGTTCTGGTATATTTCGCAGTCTCCTTTGTCGGGGTTCATGATGACGTCGAAATTCTCGTCGCTGCCGAACATCTTTGCGAGCACGTTGCGGAACGATTCCTCGAGCACGGATATCATCGTGGTCTTGTCGATGTTCTTGAGTTCCTTGAACTCTGCGAACCTGTCGACCATATTTACTGTCTCTGCTTTCTTTGCCATAAGACTCTATATTCTTTTTCTTGTATGTATTTTTTTAATGTGTACTTGTTAATCAGCTTCGGCTTAAGTTAAGCCGCGTATCAGTGGCTCAGAATTCAAAATGCCACTGGGCGCGGTTGATGTCGCTATAGCCGAATGTGAGCTCTTTCTCTACTTCCACGGGGCGTTTGGCGCCTTCGGGCTTCTCTTTCACCCTTATGCTGATGCGGAAAGAGTCATCGCCGGCTTCGAGAAGGGTGCCGGTATATTTGCGTCCATCGCGGGAGAGAACGTCGATCGTATTGCCGATATTCTTGACAAATTGGCGGCGCACCTTGAAGGGGGACGTGAGACCCGCGGAACCGACTTCGAGCGAATAGTCCTCGTCATCGCGCGGGAATTCAGCTTCGATGGCGCGTGTGAGATCGGTGCAGAAGTCGATGTCGACGCTTTCGTCGGAATCGATCTCTATGCGGATGTCGTTGGCCGGAGTTATCTGAAGGTCGACCGGGAAATAGGATGTGCCTTCAAGTTTTGTCTCAATGAATTTTTCGAGTGCGTCTCTGTCTATCATCGGGTATGCTGTAAAAACAAGGAGGAGACGTCTGTCCCCTCCGGAATTCTTTGCAAAGATAGTAAAAAATTAGCGGCTTAGGGCTGTTTTTTTGCTTTTAGCGAGTTATAACGCCCTTGAAACGGCTATATTTAATATTATTTAACTAAATGTTAGATTATTTAACATTATTTCCCGCCCAATAATCGATGAGCTGACGGGCGAGGGATGGCATAGTGGGGAGAAGCGGGAGATTGTCGGCGGTGAACCAGCCTCCATCGGTGAGTTCGCCGTCGGCGAAACTGATTTCCCCCTCGAGCCAGTCGGCTGTGAAGGCAATCATGAGCTGAGAGGGGAAGGGCCAGGACTGGCTTGCGAAATAACGGATATTGCCTACGGCGAGGGTTGTCTCCTCTCGGACTTCACGGGCTACGCATTCTTCGAGAGTCTCGCCTGTCTCGACAAATCCGGCCACGAGTCCGAACATCGGCCGGCTGAAATTGCGGGCATGGACGAGAAGCGCTTGGTCGCCGCGGCTCACCAGAACGAGCACTGCGGGCGATAATGCCGGGAAAGTCTCGGTGCCGCAGGAGGGGCAACGCACTGAAATGGAGGAGGCCGATTCGGTGGGCGTTCCGCAGATGCCGCAGAAGCGGTGGGTGTTGCGGAAGTGGGTGAGCTCTGCTTCGCGGGCTTCAGCTTTCCATTGGTCGGGCGTAAGATAGTTCCAGGCCTCGCGCAGACCTATCTCTCGTTTTTCTCCATTGATCTCTATCTGCATTCGGGTAAATAATTTGAGACAGACTATTGTACGATTTCGGCTTCGTTTTCTCGCAGAAATTCGGCAAGAGCCGGGTTGTCGCCTACTATTTTTTTCAGAAGTTCCTGAGGAGGAAGTTTTTTAATAACTTTTATGTCGGGGTCGACGGCAGCCTCGATTGTGATTTCATCGTTCTGCAGCTTGTCGCGGAGGAAGGGGATGAGAACGTTTCTGGCTGATTCTATGGCCTGCACCTGCGCCGGATGGTCAAGGATTAAAGAATATGCCGTGTCGGAGACACGGGTGATACGGGCCACGCGCATGGCGCTCGCGAGAATATGCTGACCCGGATTGGCGGCCATGAATTCGCCCCAGACTTCGAGAAAACGTTCGTGGGTGAAAGTATTGGAACGTTTTTCCAGAGTCGAGGCCTCCATGTTATCTTCGATGTCGGAGATGCGGAAGGAGTGTGAACGCGTTTTGCGGGGTTGCTGACTTTGCTCAGGCCGTGGTCTTGCGTGTACTGGCGCAACTTGGGCCGGGGGCTCCGGTTCGGAGGCAGTTTCCTGTCTGTCTTTAGCCGGAGCGGTCTCGGCTTTGGGTGCCGGTGCCGCAGCCGAAACCTGAGAGGCTGAGGAAGCTGTCGACTGAGCGGAAGCGGCAGGAGCGGCAGGGTTGCGGAGGGAGGGGAGATCCTCCGCCAAGTCAAAAGGGGGCGTAGCGGGTTTGAGCAACTGACAGAGGCGGATTAGCGCCACTTCCACAAGAAGCTGTTTATTGGAGGCGCTGCGATAGTTGTAGTCGCAGTCGTTGAGAATTTTCATGGCTGCATAATACCATTGCAGTGGAAGCGACGAGGCCTGATTGCGAAGCCCTTCGGCCGTTTCGCGGTCTGCTTCGAGCAGAGGAAGCGTGCGGGCGTCGGCGGCGACCATAAGGTCGCGGATATGCGATGCAAGGCCGTTGATGAAGAAGAGGGAGTCGAAGCCGCGGTCGCGTATCTCCTTGTAGATAAGAAGGGCATCGGGTACGTCGGAACGGGAAAAAGCGCTGACGAGTTTGAAATAATAGTCATAATCGAGCACGTTGAGGTTCTCGATGGCCGCTTCGTAGGTGATCTCACCGCCGGCAGAAGCCGCCACCTGATCGAATATGGAGAGCGCGTCGCGCATGGCGCCGTCGGCTTTGCGTGCAATCACGGCAAGTGCGCGCGGATCGGCCTTGACGCCTGTGTCGGAGGCAACGTAGGCGAGATGATCCACCATGTCGTCAATGGTTATGCGCTTGAAGTCGTAGATCTGGCAACGGCTGAGAATGGTGGGAATCACTTTGTGTTTCTCGGTGGTGGCGAGAATGAAGATGGCATATCTCGGGGGTTCCTCAAGAGTCTTGAGGAATGCGTTGAATGCCTGAGTTGAAAGCATGTGGACCTCATCGATGATGAAGACTTTGTACCGGCCCATCTGCGGAGGGACGTTCACCTGGTCGATCAGGCCGCGGATATCGTCGACGCTGTTGTTTGATGCGGCGTCGAGTTCTATGAGGTTGAAAGAGTTGCCGCGAGAGATTGCCTTGCAGGACTCGCATTCGCCGCAGGCCTCGCCTTCCGGGGTAGGATTCAGGCAGTTTATGGTTCGCGCGAAGATGCGGGCACAGGAGGTTTTTCCCACACCGCGCGGTCCGCAGAAAAGGTAGGCCTGGGCGAGGCGTCCCGTGCTTATGGAATTGCGCAGGGTGGCCGTGAGATTTTTCTGACCCACTACGGAGGCGAAGGTCACGGGTCTGTATTTGCGTGCGCTGACTATATATTGCTGATTATCGCTCATCTGTAGAAAAATATTGATTGTCCTTTGCCTGAAATGGCATGTGAAACAGCCGGGCGAAAGGTTTACAAAGCTACAAAAAAAATATGAATTTTCACAAACGTGCAACAATATAGGCGAAATGGCGTTACAAAGAAAAAAGATAAGGAAGATGACTAAGAGCAATCTATATACCGGAACGGGCGATATGGGAACGACTTCGCTCGTGGGCGGAGAGCGCGTTAAGAAGAACAGCGTGCGCCTTGAGGCTTACGGCACGGTCGACGAACTGTCGTCGATGCTGGGACTGGTGGCATCCGATCCGAAATGTGAAGAGGAGGTGCGCGGTCAGATTCGTGAGGTACAGAACGAGCTGTTCAACATCGGAAGTTATCTTGCAACGGCGCCGGCTCCCGGAACTGAACCGCGATGCGCGAGCGTTACGGTGGAACGTATACAGCAGCTCGAAGGCTGGATTGACGCTCTCGACGAACAGACGCCTAAAATCCGGGCCTTTGTATTGCCCGGCGGTTGTGACACCGCATCGAGGGCACATGTGGCGAGGGTGGTATGCCGGCGTGCGGAGCGGCGCATTCTCGATCTGTCGGAGGAAAGCTATGTGGATCCTGCTGTTGTCAGATATATCAACCGATTGAGCGACTGGCTTTTTATAGTTGCCCGTTATTTCAACTTCATGCAGGGTGAAGAGGAGATAATATGGCGCAAAGATTGAGATATTAAATTAAAAATAAAGGTATAAAAAGGATAAGACATTATGTATTGGACACTTGAACTGGCGTCGAAACTCGAAGACGCACCATGGCCTGCGACAAAAGAGGAGCTGATTGACTTTGCGATGCGGAGCGGAGCCCCGCTCGAAGTGATAGAGAACCTTCAGGAGATAGAAGACGAGGGGGAAGTATACGAAAGCATCGAAGAGATCTGGCCCGACTACCCCTCCAAAGACGACTTCTTCTTCAACGAAGATGAGTATTAATGCAAAAACCGTCCGATTTTAAGACATAAAAAATTAATAAACAAGCGATTGACAAGCAATAGAATAAACTTGTCAATCGCTTTTAGTATCCTTTTACCGCAAAATAAACTTGTCTATTTTCAGACATTTAGCTCCGCAGAAATTTGTTAACTTGTCTATAATTAATCTTTTAGGCAAGCAAGAGGAATGACTTTCACCCCGTCTGGTCGCGTATAGGCTATAGGGCCTCCTGTAACTACCAATAGCAATGTGGGTTCCTCCATTATTATCTGTTTCTCTCGGTTATTCATTTTCCTTACAAGTTCTCTGATTTCCAGAAGATGCTCCGCACCTTTATCGATTTCCGCACCGCCAAGCTTGAATTCAATCAACGCATATCTTCCGTCATCAAGATGCAAGACTGCGTCAGCCTCAAGATCGTATCTGTCATGATAATATGATATTGATCCAAAGCATGCCTGAGAATAAACACGAAGGTCTCTCATTGCCATACACTCGAATATGAAACCATAAGTCTTCAGATCCATCTGAAGGCGCTCAGGAGAAAGGCCTAATGCGGCAACCGCAATTGATGGATCTGTAAAGCCTCTTTTCTTTCCTTTTCTAATCGCTGTGGCTGAACGCACCGCCGGAGACCATGAGTCTATATCCTGAATAACAAACAACTTTTCCAGAGCCGAAACGTAGCTGTCAAATGTAGGTTCAGTGCAACTTTCGGTCACGGCTGCAACATCCTGAATCATTTTCTTTTTCTTTGCAAGAGTTGAGATGTTTCTTGCATAGGTGCGCAGAATCTCCCGTGCGAGTTTCTCGTTGCGGTCAACGCCATCCACTGTGGATATATCTGTGGCACATACACTTTGAATGTAATTCTTCGCAACCAATAGTTTCCCTCTCTGTGTCGGAAGCGATAATGAAGCCGGCCATCCGCCTCTACAGGATGCAAAAATCAGCTGTTTTATATCTATCCTGGACATCTTGCCGTCAATTATTAAGTCCGGATTATTAAAAAGTTCCATCAGAGAAATTTCACCGGTTGATTCTCCGGACTCCCACAGACTCATAGGCCACATCTTTATTCTTGCAATTCTACCGGTACCTGTATGCAGTATTTTTGACTTGTCAATTGAGTTTGAACCTGTAAGTATAAATTGACCGACTTTCTGCCTTTCATCTACGGTACTTCTGACGGCATCCCAAAGCGTGGGAGCATCCTGCCATTCATCAATAAGCCGAGGTGTGGCACCTTCTAATAAAAGAGACGGTTTAGTGGTGGCCGTTGCAAGATAGCCGTCACGCGTATCAGGGAGCTGGAGTTTTAGCTCGCTGTTTGCCTGCTGCTCAGCGGTTGTGGTTTTGCCACACCACTTGGGGCCTTCTATGAGTACCGCTCCGAACGCTTCAAGATACTCTTTAAGGGTATTGTCTGCTATACGAGGTAGATATGCCATGTCTATGTTCCTGATTAGTCTTGCAAAGGTAGTGAAAACCTCTCGTTAATTAAAATTTATTTTTGTTTTTTGTGGCATTTTATTTTGGTTTTTTGTTGTGCTTTGTTTGTGCTTTTTGTGGCTTGATTACTATAATGCTCAAAAGAATTTCCTCGAGTTCACGGAAAAGAATCAGGAGCAGGTACGCATGAGGCTGACCGATGCTATATTTGCGAGGATGGTTGCTGATGTCCGTTCACTGCTGGACGCTATGCCGTCGGAACTGAAAGCCAGGGTTGATGGCGAGTTTCTGACTGCAATCGCCGAGCGACCCAACGAGATATTGAAGTGTGCGATGTATCTGCTCCTCGGCTATCTCGATGGCGCGACGCAATTCGCCCAGTCATGCGGAGGCGGAGGTGGCGACACATCGCTCCCTTGGGGTCGCAAGGATGATGAAGATGATCGCCGCTTCGCCTACCGCTGCATGATGCAAGCTCACAAGATGCTGAAACCCGCTCAATCCAAACGAAGTATGAATAGCAGACGATAGCCGAATTTTCAAGTTATGGTGTTCGTATTCTTTCTGCAATTCATTCTCAATAACAATGTTGTAATCGTCTGTTTAACTGGATATTTGGATGGCCAGTTGCGGAGGTTCCAACTCAATGATTCTCACTTTTGCAGTTTTTGCAGCTGGAATTGTGTTGTATAAATATAATTTGTTAATTTTGTAATAGTAACGGAATAGCATTGCAGCGTGAAACAGGAAAAGGAGCTTAAACAACTGTTGACAGGTCAAAAATTTGTAAGTTCTGAGTATGACTTAGCTTTACTTGAGTCTACCAAGACTTATGCCCGAGCCTATGCCCGAGCTACCGAAGGTGTTGGGGTGGTTTCTGATTTTCATAATAGCGTCTGTTATATATATGCCGGAAAGTTCGGTCAATATTTTTTCGGTCTGCCTGAATATTTGGAAGATTATGAGACGGCATTTGAAAATGTAATATTCGACAGAGTAGTCAAAGAGGACTTATTGGAACGTCATATACTTGAACTCAGTTTCATAGCCTATCTAAAAAATGTTCCCGCAAACCAAAAATCAGAATATTTGGCATCTTGTTTTTTAAGAATATATAACGAGAGGCGAAGCGATACGATGCAATTATTACACACCACCCGTTATCTGAACTGCCTGTCAAATGGGAGCATATGGTGTGGATTATGTACATATTCTCCCTTCCCTCAAACCTCGCTTGGATTAAATGGCGGAATCGTAAACACTTATACAGGGATAACTGTAAACAAAGAGGAATATAGACAGAGCAACAACAATTTGTTAAGCAAACGGCAAAAAGAAATTCTGGGTTTTCTGGCAAAAGGTCTCGGCAGCAAGCAAATTGCCGAATATCTGAATATTTCGTTCAATACCGTTAACCGACACCGTCAGGATATCTTGTCAGTTCTGCGCGTCAAAAACACTGTGGCGGCGGTAGAAATCGGGGTCAAAATGAATCTTATTTAAGATCCATCATTCGCTTCTGATGTAAAATTGGTGAAATTTCAGTATTGTACAATATTCTGAAAGCCTCTAATTTTGCATCACGAACTAAATATCATCACGATGCAAAAGAAATTTCTATACTCATTCATGCTTATGGGCATAATCATGACCGGGTGCTCTGACAACAAGACAGAGACTCCCTCTGTACAGGAGACTTTTTCTTCCTGTGACATTGAGATTGGCGGTGTAAAATTCACCCAATCCAAAAATAATGCCGAAAGTGGCGTTACCATCGTTAACGACACATTAAAGTTTGTGGCCGGACCTCAGACTGACTATTTCCGTGCCCCCGACGAGCAGAGTACCATCAATTCGTCTCCCGTTCTCTTTACCGAGGTTGATAATACGAAACCTTTCACATTCACCGCAAAGGTTGAACCTCAATTTACCGATACCGGTACTTACTCCGCAGGTGTACTCTATGTCTATGAGAATGAAAAGCATAGCCAGAAACTATGTTTCGAGCAGGATGAATACGGAGATCACAGAGTCGTAACAGTCCGTACAATCGGTACGTCAGACGACAATAACCACCAATCTATTGCCGGACCTTTCGTATATATGAGAATTTCATCTGACGGCAAACAGATAGGCAGCTACTTCTCCGAAGATGGAGAAGTATGGCGCATGGCACGCTTGTATAAGAACGATTATCCAGACCGACTTCTCCTCGGCATAAGTTCCCAAAGCCCAAAAGACAACGAACATACATGTTATTTCTCCGAAGTAAGTCTTTCAGATAAAGTGGTTTCTGATTTCCGTAATGGGAAACTCGAATAAGAGATAATCACCCACTAAGACTGTATTTTCCTAAAGACTTTACCGCGGCATCACCAATATAGTAGATCAACTGTTATTTGGCGATGCTGCGGTTAATTATATATCATCTCAAACTATGGAGTATGTTACGGCATTCTTATACATAAGTGCCTATTTTCTCAGATTTAAATTATTACATAATAGGCATTTGGAAATATTAACTATTCATCTTCTTTGAACACTTGGAGGAATTCCTCATCCTCCTCAAGAATGGCCATATCGAAGCTACAATAGCATCGCATTTCATAGTTTTTTAATGCAAAATACGCTTGTCTATTTCCAGGGATAATCACATAAAACACTGATAACAAGCGTTTAATTCATTCTTCAACGAGGACGAGTATTAAACGATAAATTTCACACAACACCTTGATAAGCAATGGCTAAGAAAAGAATAGTTTTCTTGGCCATTGCTGTTTTATGCGGTTTTACCCCGTGGTTTTCTTGGCTAAATTACGTTTTCTCGGACTCCCTTAGTGATATTCTTGGCTAAAATCCGACCATCCTCAAATGTTTGTGAGTATCAGCTAAACGGGAAAATCAAATGTATTTCATAATATATTTTAAGTAAGTGTTCAAATTTAATTTATACTTAATGCTAGTTTATTTTTGAGGTGATTACGGTGCGGAGCGAAGGAGAATATATTGATATTCGACTGAACGACAATCCGTAAGTAACTAAAAAGAAACCGCAGAAAGTATAAAAGATGAAAAACACTTACTATCGTTTAAATTTGAATACTTACTTATGTCATATAAACCTTTATTAACATTGTGCTGATAAATATTGGCAGTAATGTGGATTAATTTTGTAACATGAAGCAAGCGAAAAGAGAAATAGTCATTCTGGATGGTACAAAAGCAGAGTCTATTACGCCAGCAATATTGTCTGTGAGTAGAGCCACGGATGTTCCGGCATTTTATTCAGACTGGTTCTTCAATAGGTTGGAACGGGGTTATTGCCGCTGGCGTAATCCTTTCAATGGTGCCGATAATTACGTGTCGTTCGAGAATGTGCGCTTCATTGTGTTCTGGTCAAAGAATCCGGCTCCGCTGATTCCATACATCTCTCGTCTGCAAAAGCATGGAATAAAATGCTATATCCAATACACACTCAATGATTATGAGGATGAAAGATTGGAACCAGAAGTGCCGCCATTGCGGCATCGGATCGACACATTCAAACTTCTCGCTAAAACGCCGGGAGTAGGCGCCGTCGTGTGGAGATTCGACCCGCTGATTCTAACGGATAAAATCAGCATTGACGACCTGCTCAGCAAAATCGAAGGAATCGGGAATCAGCTGATGGCGTATACTGAAAAATTGGTGTTCAGTTTTGCCGACATCGCATCTTACCGCAAGGTCAGTGGCAATCTGACATCTCACGGCATTAATTACCGGGAATGGACGGAGAGCGAGATGCTCGACTTCGCTCGACAACTGTCAGAACTGAATCACCGGAACGGCTGGAATTTCCGATTGGCCACATGCGCTGAGAAGATTGATCTTGGCAAATATGGTATTGTTCATAACCGTTGCATTGACGATGAAATGATAGCCCGGATTGCCTGGCAGGATGTAGAACTGATGAAGCATCTTGGAATGGACATTCGCCAATATACGCCCGACCTTTTCGGACAACAGACGCTTCCGGAAGGCGCAATTCCCCTTGATGGCAACAGATATGCTGTGCGCACGCGGCATAACCGGGATTCCGGACAACGCAAACTCTGCGGTTGCATCGCAGCAAAAGACATAGGTCAATACAACACCTGTCCTCACGGATGCCTTTACTGCTACGCTAATACATCGCCCGACTCCGCGCGCCGCAACTTTCTCCTCCATAATCCCGATGCCGAAACAATATCTCAATAGCACCCATGTTGAAACTATTGGAAAACGAATGGATGATTTTTGTGACTCCCTTAATGGATTCCATCCCATATACTCTTTTCAGAAACATATAGACGAATGGAAAGAAGATTTCAGTTGCCAGATACGAATCCTTGATAACTTTTAATCGCATTTTGCATTTATATTCCTGAATAATTTATTATAGTCATAATCATAATGTTTGTATGGGAATATTTCTGACTGGCGTTTTAAGTCCTCAAATGGCGAAATAGGTTTGTATTTAGGTCGGTTAACAATGGTTAAATAATTGAAAAACAGTGTTAAAACTGTTCTTCAGCGAGGACGAGCATTAAGCAGGAGTTTTAACATAAATACCTAATAGCTAATGGTCAAGCAAAATATAATTTTCTTGGCCATTGGTGTTTTATACGGTTTTACCCCGCGGTTTTCTTGGCTAAAATCTGACTATCCTCAAATGTCTGTATTGCGGTGTGCTATCGCAATATTAAGAATTATCTTTTATTTGTGCAATAGATGAAATGAAATCAAAATATCTTGTAAAACAAAATAAGCCTGACTTTTATAAATTATGATTAATTTTGCTTGTGAATAAGATGACTGATTAATCATGGAAGAAAACAACGAGATAATCATATACCAAAGCGAGGACGGCGAAACCCGCATCGATGTGAAGGTTGCCGGGGAGACAGTTTGGCTTTCCCAACAGCAGATGGCGGATTTGTATCAATCATCAAGAAGTAATGTGGTTGAGCATATAAAGCACATATATGAAGACGGAGAACTTGATGAAGAGTCAACCTGTCGGAATTTCCGACAGGTTCGTCTGGAAGGCACACGCCAAGTAGAACGTGAGATTCCTTTCTATAATCTCGACATGATTATTTCATTGGGGTATAGAATTCGGTCGGTGATTGCCACACACTTCCGCAGGTGGGCTACCGAACGACTGAAGGAGTATATCATAAAGGGCTTCACGATGGATGACGAGCGACTGAAAGGCAACGGTGGCGGTGCTTACTGGCGAGAGCTTCTGGACCGTATCCGCGACATCCGCTCGTCGGAGAAGGTGATGTACAGGCAGGTGCTCGATCTATATGCCACGGCTGTCGATTATGATCCCCGTTCGGGAATATCGATTGAGTTCTTCAAGATTGTGCAGAATAAACTTCATTTCGCAGCGCATGGGAATACAGCTGCAGAGGTGATATACAACCGGGCAGATGCGGATGCCCCGCTGATGGGTCTTACATCATTCAAGGGCGACCATCCTACAC
>URNY01000053.1 GCA_900549375.1 uncultured Bacteroidales bacterium
AAGACCGTTTATTCCCCCCTCCTCCCCACCGAAGAGAACCCGTCAACAATCCGGGTGCTCCTCAATAATGGCGTCGGCAAATCCTTGGTGGTGCCTTCCGCCTCCCACACCCCCGCCGATGAAGATTATTTCAGCCTCACCACCGGCTCGGAGGCCTACGTTTTCAAGAATTCTACGGATACCGAATACCCGTTCACGCAGGCCATCCCCTTCTATACCTATCCCAACAGCTGGAGTAACACCCCCGAGGAACTCCACCGCACGGCCATGACCCTGATCATCCCCTGGCTCAGGACCACCGTTAAAACCGACGGAAGCACCGACACCTCCGTCACCACGCGCTATTACACCGTGCCGGTCACCCCGGCCTCCATGCCGCAGATCCTCTCCAACAACAGCTATCGCATCGACCTCAACGTCGGCATGCTCGGCTCCGAGCAGCCCGACAAGCCGGAAGATATCACCGCCAACTACCGCGTCGTCTCCTGGGCCACCGAGGATATCGATGTCGACATCAACGACTACCGTTACCTCGTGGTCAGCCCCAACACCTATACGGTCGACAATTCCGACCGCGTTTCCGTGCAGTTCTATTCCTCCCACCCGGTGGATGTGGCGGATATATCCCTAACATTCAGCCGCTACTCCTTCGTGAGCACCTCCGGTTCGAGAGCCGACCGCGGCAAGATTGTGAACTTCACCATCTCCGGCGATCAGATCGAGAAGTCCAACACGGAGTCTGGTAAACTCTGCATCTACGACATTCAGTATTCGCCGCAGACCAAGCTCTACACCATCACCATCACTCATCCTCTGAAAGTGTGGGAGCCGGTCGATGCAGACAACAATGTGGTGTCCCTCACGGGCTATAGCGACGCTTCTAATTCGACTGTGGATGGTGTCAAAAAACGTATCGTCAAATATGTTCCGACGGATGTCGATGCCTATTCTCCTTATCGCATCGATGTGACGCTCCGCCATACCGACAAGGAATCCTATACCGAGAGTTTCACCGTCTTCCAGAATCCCGCCATGTACCTCGATGTTGACCCTAACCCGGGCGGAGAATATAATATCGGATACATTCCTATATACGGTGCTATCAAAGGGCTACATGGTTTCGCCTTTGTTAACCCCACCTTCCATCCCGCAAACTGGATACGGGACGCTTATTGGGAAAACGATGATAGTCTCGGCGGTCTGTTGGCTTTCGATAGGTCTGACAACAACGGCAATCCGAATATGTATATCATCAATATCACTCAGTTCAACAATTCCGGAACATCGAGCGATGACAATTACATTATCGGTGACCCTCGCGTGCTCCTCCGCAACAATTCGCTGTCGGGCAATCTCGACACTGACCCCAAAAGCGAAGAAACCTCTGCCGCTGACTGGGCGGTAGAAGCCGCCTCACTGTATAAGGCACCCGGGCAGACCGGCAATCGCCGGCTCCTCTGGTATTACCCCACCACCGAGATGCCGTCGAAATCAATGCTCGTGGCGCCTCGTTTCCGCATCGCCTCCTCCTACGGCGAGATGTCGGCTGTCACTAAAGAGAATGCACGCCGACGTTGCGCCTCCTATCAGGAGCAGGGTAAACCTGCCGGAAGATGGCGCATGCCGACATACGGCGAGTTCAAATTCATCGTCTGGCTCGGCGAGACCGGTAAGATTCCGCGACTATTCAATGAGGGTGGGACTTACTGGACCGCTCAGGGTGCCTATACCATACAGAACGACGGCTCGCTTGTGAAATCAAGCAGCACTTCTGCCTATGTCCGCGCCGTCTACGACGACTGGTACTGGGACGACGAAACCGAGTATATCCTCCACAAAAATGACTCCGGAGGCTACGACTTCACCTGGGGCGACATGCCCAAGCGCAACCCCCAAGACTAAAATCTATGATCAGACATAATCTCGACATATCTCTCCTGTTCCTCCTGTTCTCCTGTCTGTTATCTTCCACAGGCTGCACAGAAGCTCTCGATACTCCAACCCCTCCCGTCGAAAGCGACGGCGAGGTGGTCGTCGGCATCCGCATCCCCACGATGTCGGCCACGGCCACGCGTGCCCTTCCGCAGACCCCCTCGCGCGATCTGAAGCTCTCGGTGTTCGAGTTCGAGGAGGGCTCCAATGCCTCCGACCGCTTCCTTGTCAAGGTATATCAGGCAGAAACCCTGTCGGCCACCGATGTGGCCGACAACGGCACCGTGCAGTTCCGCATCCCGGGCCTGCTTATGACCCGAAGCCGGCGAGTGCTCCACTTCGTGGTGGCCCCGGAATATCTCACGGCCTCCTACGCTTCGGAGGCGCAGATCTTCTCCACTCTCGCCGTCGGCGATTTCAAGGAGGCTTACTGGGGGCGCGTGGCCTTCCCCAACGGATATACGGAGGATGAAATCACCCCCGACAGCAAGCCGCAACTCTCCGAGGATGCGAGGCAAAGGCTGGCGGACGTCCCGGTGATCCGCAATTTCGCCATGGTGTCGGTGGAGAAGGATAACTCGCTCTCGAATTTCAATATCATCGGTTTCGAGCTTGTCAACGTCCCTTCGTCGGGCACTGTAGCGCCCTATAACGCGCCGGCGCTCGCCTGCCCGGACCTCACCGTAGGGGAGGGAGACGCCGTGAAGATGAAATCTTATCTCGACATCACCGGCTCCGATGCGGATCAGGAGGGCTATGGCGGAATAATGCCCCCGGGCGCGGGCCTCTACAACCGCGAGGAGAATTTCAACCCCCAGTCGCAGGGCGGACGCCCTCTCTGGTCGAATCAGCCTTTCTGCCTTTATGAGCCCCTTCGAGTCGACACAGCGCACATTCCTTATTCTCAGGGCGGAATACCGCCGCTCGGCGTCGGCCGCCTGGCAGGAGTGCTATTATAAGCTCGATCTTGTCCATAACAATGCCGAAACCGGACTGCCGGAATATTACCACATCATCCGCAATTTCAACTATCGCGTCAACATCCGGAGCGTCGCCGCTCCGGGCGCCGATTCCTATACGGGGGCAATCGCCGGCCCGACCTACAACAACATCTCGGCCGACGTCGATGCCCGCGACATGGCGCAGATCTCCGACGGCGCCAATGTGATCGAGGTGGGGTCCACAAGCATCGTCTTCACCACGCAGACTCCCGTGAAGTTCATGTACCGCTACTATCCCGTCGGGGGCAAATCTTCGGCCGCTACCAATGCTTTGCTCAAGAAATCGGGACTCGCGGCAGGCGCCGTCATCGGGTCGGTGGAGGAATCGGGACAATACACCGATGCCACCGGCGCTGTGTGGAACGTACTCACCATAACCCCCAAGCCGATCCCGGAGGGACTCCCCACGGAGCAGAGCTTCTTCCTGGCCGACGGCAAGGGACTCGGCCGTGAGGTGAGGCTCGTGGCACATGTGCCCTACGATTTCTCCGGCATCGCGGCCTATCCGGGTGCCCACAACACTCTCGAGGAGGCTGCGGCCGTAGAGGGCGCCGCGGCCCGCAACACTGTCAGCCCCCTCTCCGGGGAACCCTTCACGGTATATTTCAACCTCCCGGCAGGTATGCCGGAGGCGATGTTCCCTCTCGTCTTCACTCTTGAGAGCAACCGCCAGAACATGGAGAACAATAAGATCGGCACGCTCGTGGTGACCTCCGGCGAGAGCGGCTTCCCCTCCGCCGACGCCTATCAGACGCCGCGCATCAAATATGAGAAGAGCGTAAGCTATGCCGAATACCTCTACAAGACCGACACGGGCAATAACCTGATAGTCGATGCCCAGGGACGCTATGTCCCCAACGACACGCACGCCGTGCGCTGCCGCTTCCTCACCATCAACGCCCTGGCCGACCTCCCCGGCGCCGTGACAAAGACCGAGACCCGCGTTCTCATCACCAACCCCTACTTCAACAGCAAGGGAGCCTCCTCCGATGTCGCCGCCTGGCCCGGCATCGCCTCCTTCACCCGCACCATCGAATAGCCGCGCCCGCACACCATATATTTTTTGTTAAAATTATTGCAATTAAACTGAAAAATTCATAAATTTGCATGCTTGAGAGAGCAGTTTTGTGCCCGCGGGCCTTTAACCGTCGGCACGTTTTATGCCCGATTTCCCATCGGAGCCATCTTTGAAGACTATGCGTCTTCCATGCAGAGGAAATATATATTCAGAGGAAATATATTTTGATTAAAAGGAAATATATCTATAAAGAGGAAATATATTAACTAAACAGATATGGCAAAACAGTATCTCTTACTCGCCGCAATTCCGGCATTGTTGTTTGCCTCATGTGCCAACGACAACGAACCGGGGGATCTCAACACCTCCCCCAACTTATCTAATTCTTTGAAGGTAAACGTGCTCAGCAGCAGCTCTCAGGCCGGACGCCTCAGCGTGGCCCGCGACACCCGCGGCGCCAAAGCCCAGCGCCTCCAGTATGTAGGCTCGCTCCTGCCGGTGAACACCGCCGCCTCTGAGCATTGGTCGGCCACATCGGTCACCATCGCCAACGGCAAGGCTTACGTCACCTGGCATTCCGACTTCCAGGCCCAGCAGGCCGCCAAGAGCTGGGGAGGCGCGCTCGACATCGTCGACATAGCCTCTATCGCCACCAACCCCGATGCGGCTCTCGAGCTTACGTTCTCCAACGATTCCCTTAAACTCAATCAGGGATACGTGAGCGGCAACACCCTCTATCTCGCAGGCACAAGCTCGAAGGTGGGCGCTGCCGTGGGCAGCATCGCCCTCCCCGTCACCGATCAGTCTGCTATCCGCTATCTCGACATCCCCGGCTCGTCGGCCAACAGCGTTTATCAGCTCAACGACAGCGAGCTCATGGCCGTTTCCGGCTATGCAGGCGCCGCAGTGAAGTTCCCGGCTGATTTCGCCACTGTCGAGAACCTTGACGACGTGACCGTAACCGAAGTTATTCCCCAGAGCGCTGCCTTCGGCGGCAAGTTTGTGGCCGACGGCTATATCCTCCGCTCCGACGACACTGCCGGCGAGATCATCCCCGTCAGCGGCATCGGCGGCGTGAAGCTCGACGCTCCCCTCACCTCGAGCGAGAAATACGCCGAGTCGTTCAACGAGGCCACGAACAAGTGGGAGGAGGTTTCCGGCGAGACCGCTACCCACTATGGCAAGCACACGATGGCTGTGAAGGATGGCCGCGCTTATGTAGGAGCCGGCAAGAACGGCCTCCGCGTATATGACGTTGCCAACGGCACTGCTCTCTGGAGCAACGGCAACTACACCGCCGGCGTCTGCGTCGACGACGAATATGTATATGCCGCTTCGGGCAACGGCCTGCGCGTATACACCGCTGCCGCCGACGGCAAGCTCACCCTCTTCGCCTATGAGGTTGAGAAATACAACGAGACCACCGGCATGGCCGAGTCTTCGACGGCTGCCGCCAACGGCCATTCCGCAAACTTCGTGGCCGTTGACCCCGCGACAGGTTATATCTTCGTGGCTTACGGCCAGACAGGCGTCCGCATCTATAAGCTCAACGCCGGCGCTCCCGAGCCTCCCGCTCCCGAGTTCGAGTATACTCTGACATATGAGCTTTCCACTGCCAGCAACCAGGCCGCTCCCAACGTAAGCGGCATGCCCGACCCGCAGGGAAGCGCAGACGGCGTGTTCACCCTCTCGGGTAACGTTCCTACTTCGGAAGATTCGCACTGGACATTCTTAGGCTGGTCCGAAAACCCGGCTGTCGACCCGGCCCGCAACCCGAACTGGGAATCGGAAGTTGTTAAACCCGGCGCTACCTACACAGCAACTCAGAAAGCCACCGTGCTCTATGCCATCTGGCAGTTCAACGTCAGCGGCGGCGGCAACCAGGGCGGTGGCGGCAGCGACGTCAATCCCCCTTCCGACCCCAACCAGGGCGGCGGTGGCTCCGACACCGGCGGCGGCACATTCAACTGATTCTATCTGAACCAATAGAGGAGAGCTATGATAGCTATCTTAGCTAAATTAGCTATTATAGCTATCATAGCTACATAGCTCCTCTCATACCTATTATCGATTTATTGTCAATTATCGATTTAAAAACACTTTACTTAATTTCTAAGCTATATTATGAAAAAAGGAATTATCGGATGGCTCATGGCCCTCTCCGCTGTCAGCGGATTAGGTCTGTCCTCTTGCCAGAGCGATGAACCCGCTATGCCGACATCCGAGCGCGGCACATTCGAGGTTTCGCTCACGGCGGCTCTCCCCGACGACGCCACACGCGCCTCTCTCACTCCCAACGGCGATATCCTCAAATTTGCCTGGAATGAAAACGACAAGATCTATGTAGTGAACGCCGCCAACAACGAATATCTCGGCACGCTCACTACCACCAAATTATTCGACAACAACCGCAAATGCGAGTTCAAGGGTTCCATCTACCGCCCCGCAGGAGAGAACATAACCCTCAGATATTACTATCTCGGCAAAGAGAAGATGACATGGGACAATGCCTATCAGGTCAATCCCGTCAAATTCGATTTCTCCACGCAGACAGGCACAGCCGAGGAACTCGACGACTACGACGCTCTGATCGCCACTCAGACCTATCCCAACCTTCAGGGCGACCTCGGCATGGTGGACTTCAAACGTGAGTTCGCCTTCGCCTATTTCGTGTTCAAATACAACGGCGAGGAGCTTAACGTAAAAGGCTGCCCCATCACCGTCAGCAACGTTTCCGACAGAGGCGCGCTCAACACCAAGGCCGAGCTCGACTGCAAGGATGGCAGCTACACATACACGGCAGGCACATTCACAGTGACACCCGCCTCGACACTTCCGGGCAACAGCTTCTACATGAACCTGCTTCCCTCCTCCAACGTGAAGCTCCACTTCAGCTGTACCGTCGACGGCCTCAACTTCGAAGGCGAGACAAACCAGACCTTCGACCTCAACCGCGACACCTACTACACCAACGCCGGCGAGCCCATCATCATCGAGATGAACTGCACCAACGCCAAGAAGCAGTTCACACTCCGCTATCACTCCAACTTGGAGCCGGATGAGATTCTGACCGAGCCATCTCCGGAACTCGACGCTACCGCCACAAGCTATACGTTCACTGTTCGCACATCCTTCCCCACGGAACTGACCGGTTCTGACAACCGCGACTTCCTCGGCTGGTCCACTAATCCTGACGCCACGACTCCCGATCGCGCCACTACAATCGTTGTCGACAGCGAGGAGGGCAAAGACCTCTACGCAGTCTGGGGCAAAGAGAAAATCGTATATCGAATCCATTACAACTCTGAAATTCCCGGAGTAACATTCAGCGATGAATTTAGTATGGAGACCACGGACGATTCATGGACAGGCAATGTCGATGATGAATGCGTGCACATCCTTGAATACGATCAAGTAAAAACACAAAAAGCCGGCTATATTTTAAAGGGTTGGACCGACAAGCCCGGCGCTCAGCAGACTGCCGCCGACAAGGCCAAGGCCAGCATGACGACCTGGACCCTCTATCGCGCTAATCCCGAAGTAACCCTCTACCCCGTATGGGAGAAAGCACCGGAAACCGGTATCGGCACCGACGACTACCGCCCCGGAACTCTCAAATGAGAATGATTCTTTGACAGATTATCTCTGACCAATTAAAAGACAATACAATGAAAATAAGAATAAAATACGCAGCTATGATGGCTGCACTTCTCATGGGGCTTACCGGTTGCTCGAACGAGGATTTCCCCGGCGCTGACAGCAACGTGCCCGCCGGCAAACCTGTGGCAGTGACCCTCACCGTGGGTCGCGGCGCCGAAGCCACCCGCACCACCCTAACCCCTGAAGGCCTCGGCCTCAAAGATGAATGGGAGGGCAACGAAGAACTCACCGTGTTCAACAATCAGGGTCTTCCTGTCGGAACAGTCACTTTCGCAGGTTATGTCAACGAAAGCGATAAGAAAGTTGCCAACTTCTCAGGCGAAGTAACCGCCGAAGATGGCACCCACGATTTCTACGTATGGTATCTTGGCAAGAATACTGACGGCAAGCAGCCGTATGCCGAACTCTCCAAACGCGTTGTTGATGGAAACAATAAAGATGTTGTTAAAGTTGTGCTGAACAACCAGAGCGGTAAATCTGAGGACCTCCCCTGCGCCGATGTCATGAGCGCAAAAACCAAGCTGACGGTAACAGGCAATCGTGGTGCCAACGCAGAGAAAGTCAACCTTACCAACAGACTCTGCATGCTCCGCATAGATCTCGGCATTCAGGGAGGCTCTGATATCTCCGGAGCTACTCTTAAAATAAAGAATGGTGAAAATGACCTTTTTACCAATGAATTCTTCGTCCCTGAGGGCGAACACATTGCAAGCACTCGCGGTGCGGAATCGTTCATCATCGACAATGTCAACACAGCCGAAGATGTATACTTCGCCCTTTGGCCCAATGACAGAGAGGACATCACGCTCAGATTCGAGTTGACAAAAGGAGCAAATACCTATACAGCAACCCTCAACCCCAACAGGCTTGAGGCCGGCATTTACTACACCAACGGAACAATTTCCGGTTCCGACGGCCTCCCCGGCGGTGTGTCTGTAACTCTTGTAAACACTTCTCTCAACCCACTTTCGAAATGGGCTGAAACTAACCTTGAACGAGTATCCGATACCGAATATTACAAAGGCAAATTTGCAGCTTCCTATACAGAAAATGGATGTTATTATCAGTTCGGAAGGAATGTAGGCTTCACAAACTATTCGGATGCTGACAATTGGGCACAGATTTATAACCCTGATAACGAAGAGGTGTCCTGGGGCCAAGGCAACGGTAATAATTACTCTCAAAAGAATTATTATACTACAAGCAACGTGAATAGTGATAACTTTTCACATGGTTTCATGATTCCGTGTCTTAGTGGTGTTCATTTGGCTTCAGATTGGTGGCCTTCTGCATCCAATAGTACTGATACATGGGATGAACGAGCTACAGCTTGCGGTTATACTCCATCGGATCTTTACGTTATTAACGGCGAAAAATGGAAAGTTCCAAGCATTGCAGATTTTGAGGAAATAATGCCTTCCGGAGGTCTTACATCGGGCTTGACGACTTATACAGAGGTCAAAAAAGCACGTAATAATTCATGGGTTGCGTTCCAATGGAAGAAAATCTCATTAAGTGGCGCTTATTATCTTCAAATTAAAGCAAAAGTAGTGCCTGATCAGAATTCCGGCAGTTCTATCAATTGGGATGATAATCAAGATAATGAAATTGAAACTCGTTACTTCAAAGCTGCCGGGTTTATAGCCGGATATCATTTCTATGAAGGGGTCTGGTCAAAACTTATTAATTACAACGGAGATGTAGACTATCATTGGAATAATGAGTATTCCCAAAATACGTTTATCACAAATGGTTATACTTATAATGGATTAATGCACGCAGCGACTGCTGTGCCTTTCTCGAACCCTTCATATCAAATGACAACGGTGAGTGCGGGCGTAATAGGAGGCACAACAACCAATGATGTTATAGACGTACGAATAATTGTCAACCCCAGCAATATCTTTGATAAATATTTCGGTGGATATTGGACATCCGACAACGAACGAAAAATTATGAATTTCGTATTCGACGAGAATAGTAACCTCGGAGGAAGTCGATTCAAGATAGCCGATTCCAAAGCACACGCTTATTCAATCCGACTTATCAGAGCTGAATAACTTTATCAATATTTCGAAACTAATGCGGGAGGCAGCCGGCAGGCAGGCGGCTGCCTCCCTTCTCTAAAGAACTACGGCAATCGATCGGTTGCCGACAATTCAGCGGAAATGAAGCAGTGCCCGAACGTAGGGACGTGCCTTTGGCACGTAGCTAACGCAACCTGATTCATTTCCCGTGTGCCGAAGGCACATCGTTATTGTCGTTTTGTCGCTAAAACGCATTGGCTACATGCCGGAGGCATGTCCCTACATGAGGCAACAACGTAAAAATTCGCGAAGCAATAACCTATTAACGCAAGGGGATAACTTATTGATGGAATATCAGGGAACGATATAACTTCTGAATCCGCGATTCTTCAGGAGTTCCAAAACAACAATGAGAAGACAACTTTCAACATATATATTCTGCGTCATATTTGCTGTCGAGGCGTTTGCCGTTCCCCGAGAGGGCGCGGATATAATCGGCCGCTTCGACGCGGCGTTTGCCGCTCTCGACTCGGCGATCTTCGGCACTGCCGCCTCGCGGCATCTGCTCGGCGACACGGGGGCTCTCGGCGAGGCCTCGCCGCAGGGCACGAAATATGCCGCTGTTTCGGCAATCTCGCCGGAACTCGACCGGGCGCTCAACGAGCTGACACTGGCCCGCATCCGCGAGGGGAACGCCCGCACAGGCGTCCAGCTCATGGGGCAGGCTTACTATCGCCCGAACCATGACCTCGGCATGGATGAGGATGACGGCGTGTCGCGCTATCGCGCAAAGGTGCAGGCGGAAGTCCGCTGGTACCTTCTCCAGAGTTCTCTCTTCGGCCGCGAGGGTCGCGAAAGGGAGGCCCGTCTGCGCGAGGCCATAGCCCGCGCCGGCTATGAGAAAGAGATGACCGATCTGACCGACACCCGTTTCCGCGAACTCCTCACCGAGCATTACGACAGCATCATGGCCGGCGTGCTTCAGCACCGCGTGGCGACCCTGCGTCTGCTCAACGACGCGCAGGGATATCTGCTCGACGGTCAGCGCATATCGGCCGACGAGCCGGTGCGCACGCTCGACGAGCTGATGAAGGCGGAGCGCAAGCTCAACGCCATCCCCGGAAAATATCCCGCGGCACGGATTCTCGACGGCGATCTGCGGATGACTGTCACCGTTGACTCCGCCGCCCTCATCCGTCACGTGGAGAGCACGCAGGGCGACATGCGACTCCTCGCGCTCCGCAGCGAACTGCTCGCCGAGCAGGAGCGCAACATCCACTGGTGGCAGAAATGGAACGTGGCTCCCTTTGCCCGCTATTCATTCTATGAGCGCCCCGACATGCCGAACTCCTCCAATATCGACATAGGACTCTCCTTCACCATTCCACTTAGCTTCGAGACACGCCGCAAGAAGGCCACCCTGAGGGCCGAGCGAGAGGTACTCGCCGCCGAACGGGAGAGGATCTCACGCCGCATCACCGACAAGGTGGCGCTGCGCACCGCCGAGATCTCGCGCCTCAACCTCGAGGCCGAGGGCGAGGCACGCCGCATCGCCTCCCTCCGCGATTATCTGCAGCGACGCGGCCGCGCATACGCCGCCGGCAAGGGGGAACACAACCGCCTGGCGCAGGCCCGCGAATATACGCTTTATCTCGAAAGTCTGGAGAGGATGATCGAACTGCAATATCGCCGCGACTGTCTCGTGGCCGACCTGCAGGCTCTCCTCCCCGACCGCAGCATACTCGACTTCTGCACGGTGCGCCATGAACAGGCGCCCGCCCCAACAAAATGATTTCTGAAACAGTATGAAAAACTTCACATATAGATCTTTCGAAGAGAAAGAAAACATAGAGGCGATTCTCCGGAGACGCAAGCGTAAGCTGAACCGCCAGCAGATCGTTTCCTGGACTATCCTCGGCATTATCCTGATTCTGCTCGCGCTCTACGTGGGCCGCCATTTCTATTACACGGAGCTGGACGGCTACGTGCAGGTTGACGCCAACAAGGTCCGCACCCCTTTCGACATCTATCTCGACAGCGTCTACGTGAAGACGGGAGATATGGTGGCGCCGGGCGATACGCTCTATTCCTACTATATGCTCGACATACTTGTGGAGAGCGCCAACCCGAACGAGGAGCCGCCGATGGTGGCAGTGAGCCGGAACTACGGCCTGCAGTATGAGACGGCGGCGCAGAAGATAGCCGTGATGCGCGTGCGCATCGCCGAGCTGCAGCGCCAGATAGCCGCCGAGGACCATGACATTGCCCTCGGACTGAGCGACAATTCGCATAAGCGCGATCTTGAGCGCGACCTCAACGAGGCCCGCGCACAGCTCAAAGCCCTCATCGGCGAACTCGGCGCCCTGCGCCGCACGCGCGAGGAGACCCACGTGATGTTCGAGCGCAACCGCATGCGCAGCGACTCGGCGATGGTGCCCCAGATCTACGACGACGCCCGCTCGGCACACATGCGCCGCGCCATCTCCTATCGCCTCGCCTCCGATTCATCGATAATCACCGATGTGAAGGCCCCGGTGCGCATGATATTCTTCAAGCAGGAGGAGATAATGTCGAAACAGCATGTCAACCTCGAGGCCAACAACCTGAAGGTGGTGGCCTACGTGCCGGTGTCGAAGATGAGGAATGTGAACAACAACTCCCGCGCCGAGGTGATTGTGAACGATGACGTGAAATTCAAAGCACACATGTCGGTGCTCGGCACGCGCACGGAGATGATTCCTGAGAATCTGCGAAGCTATTTCTCGAAGAAAAACACGGCGGTGATCGCCATCTTCACCCTCGACAAGGGGCAGACGCTTCCCCTCTGGAGCCTCGCATCGGGAATGCCCGTGAGCATCCGCATCAAGAACTATAACCTCACCGAGGAGGAGAAGCGGAAGGACCGCCCCGACTACCACTGGTATACCACCGGCCGCGGAATCTCTTCCGACCGTGGTGAGGCGGCAGCCGAGCGCCCCGCTCCCGCCGTCCGCAAGGCTCCCGCAAAGAAAGATTCTGTGAAAACAAGCAAACGAAAGGACTGAAATGCAACGATATCAATCAGAATATTACCATAACGCCGGCAACGGGGAGCGCCGCGACGAGACGCCCTATCATATCGTCACGAACCGCAATCAGCGCCGCATCCTCGTGATCAACGACGTGGTGGATGTGGACCGCACGCCGGAGCTGCAGTTCGAGGATTTCGACGCCATATTCATCAACGTGATCGACAGCGTGATGGACCGCAACATGCTGGCCATCCGCCTGGCCTCTCCGCTGCAGTCGGAGAAATGCCGCTTCAAGCCCTGCTTCGTGACGCGCCGCCTTATCGGCTGGCTGGGAAAGGCGCAGGTGATTGTCGACGGCTACGCCACCTCCCCTTCCGACAACTCCATGGCCCGCGTCATAGAGGACATATACGCCAACATGCGGCGCCAGAATTTCCTGCTCGGCACGGACCCCGTGGTGACCCACGCCGAGGAGGTGGTCCGCCTATGCCGCTACGCCATCTCGCGCGGCCAGTACAGCTTCTCGTCGGAGCCGACGCCGGGACTTAGCGAGGGCTACATGGCGCTCTATTATTATACTCTCTGGTTTGCCGGAAAACAGCGCGAGCAGGCCGAGGAGCGCCGCTTCTTCCACGACCAGCTGCTGCGCCTCGGATATATCCGCCGCAACCGCTTCATCGACCGCATACATGTCTGCCCGGTCTGCAAGAGCAGCCATATCCTCTTCTTCGAGACATGCCCGCATTGCGGAAGCTCGGAGATCGAGGAGGAACCGGTGATCCACCATTTCCGCTGCGCCAACGTGGCGCCGGCCCATACCTACGAACAGGACGGGGAGCTGATATGCCCCAAGTGCCGCCACAAACTGCGCCATATAGGCGTGGACTACGACCGCCCCTCTTCCGTATATACATGCCGCCAGTGCGACCAGACTTTCATGTATCCGGATATGCGGGCATACTGCACGGAGAACCGGCGCAACTGGAAGCCCGACGAGCTTCTGCCGGTGGATGTGGAGGAATATGAGTTCACGCCGGAGGGTATACGTGCCTTCGCCGCCAACGATGTGGACCGCACGCTCAACCTCGCCGGTTTCTACGGATATTCCTCGATGACCGATTTCATCAGCTACCTCCGCATGGCGTCGGCGCCGGGAAATCTCGAGGGGTCGATGGTGATCGTGGGCCGTTTCTATATCTTCGACCCCGCCACGGATTCCTTCGCTTCGCAGGATTCGGTGCCACCGGTGGTGCAGGCGATGCGCCGATTCTTCAACTACAAGCAGGCAATGTGGGGAACGAATTATTATTTCCTCTGCCGCGTGCCCGAAGGGGAGGTGGCGAAGGCTCTGAGCGATATGGAGTTCGAAGTAAAGGAGCAGCTGCGCGACTATCAGGAGATGCATCCGGGCTTCCAGTTCGAGATGGTCGACACCTATGCCTACCATCCGGGCGATGATGTGGAGCTGTTCATCAACCGCATAGAGGAGGACCGCCAATGATCGACTATGCTTTCGACATAATCGACGGCATAGTGGCCTGCTTCACGATGAATCTGTCGTGGGACTATCTGGTTACGACCTATTGGTTCCTTATTTTCATCGAGTTCCCGCGCTATTACCTCACCGATATCCTTGCCGCCGCCCGCTATGGAGTGACATGGCAGAGCCGCCGACGCCGCGAGGAGGAGGCGCGGCGCGCCCTCTTCACAGAGCGCCCGCTCGTCACTATCCTCGCGCCTGGCAAGAACGAGGGGAAGAACCTCTATCATCTGCTCGAGACGCTGCGCGAACAGACCTATAACAATCTGGAGATCATCATTGTCGACGATGGATCGGACGATGCCACGCCGCTCATCTGCGCCGACCTGCAGCGGGCCGGACTGATTGCGCACTTCTTCCGCATGACCGACCGCGGAGGAAAGGCCTCGGCCGCCAACTATGGACTGATGCACGCCCGCGGGAAATATATCGTGCATATCGACGCCGACAGCTCGCTCGACCGCGATGCCATCGAGGAGATTCTCCTCCCCTTCTATATGGACCGCAACGTCAGGGGCGTGGGTGGATGCATAAAGGTGCGCAACGCCGACGATTCGATGTGCGCCTCGATGCAGGCTCTCGAATATCTCCGAACTATCATGATCGGCCGCATGGCCACCGATATGCTCGGTATCTTCCATATCATCTCGGGCGCTTTCGGCGCTTTCGAGACGGAAACTCTCCGCGAGATAGGCGGCTGGGACATAGGTCCGGGACTCGACGGCGACATCACCCAGAAGATACGCAAGGCAGGCTACAGGGTGCGCTTCGCCAACAAGGCGATATGCCTCACCAATGTGCCGGTGAAATGGGGCAAGCTCTTCAAGCAACGCCTCCGCTGGTCGAAGTCGCTGATTCGCTTCCGCCTCCGCAAGCACCGCGACATACTCCTCGGAAACCGCAACTTCTCGTTCATCAACCAGATCTCGAACCTCGACTGCCTGATTTTCGACTGCGTGTTCAACTATGTATGGGTGTTCTATATGATCACGCTCGTGCTGAGCAACACGGACCGGATACTCGACGTGATAATAGTAGGGTGGCTGATACGCATGAGCTTCTCGGTGATTGCTTTCGTGATAATGCAGCTCATCTCCGAGCGCTCCCGGCAG
>URNY01000054.1 GCA_900549375.1 uncultured Bacteroidales bacterium
TGATGGAATGAACGGCGAAGCCTAAACGGGATGCCTCTGCAAGATAGACCGCTTCACGTTTGCGGCGCACCGACGGGTGGATCACCAGCATCGGCCTTCCATATATGCGGGTGATATCCTCAAGATTGCCTTTGAATCCCCCTCCCACGATCAGATAATCGTATGGGAGGGTATTTTTTTGCCGTGGAAGTTCATTGTCGATGGCTATGATGTGCTTGCCGCCGATCTGCAATGTAGATGTTTTCCCGGTAGGGAATTTTATTATGCGTTCTTCCTTGGAAATCATGCCGGCTATGCAGATGTCGCGGTAGTCATTGCGGATAATGAAACTTCCGTCGGGCACGCTCTTTCCCAAAAGAGGAATAAATATCAGGGAAATCATAAAAGAGAGGATTCCGCCATAAAGCAGACCTTTTTCTCTTTTCACCCTTAGAAACAGGCCGATAAGAGCCATCCCGCTGAGCCACATTACCACCGATTCTCCGGGCACGGCAACATGCAAAGAGGAGGATTCGGAAGAGAATGCCGAAAGAAGTTGCCTGAATAAGTCAAGACCGTTGTCGAGAATAAAGGCCGTTACACCGAAATCTATGCCTGCGGCATGGAGAATGATATGCAGAAGAGCGATGGATATATAAATAGGGAATAGGGGAACGGCAATCAGATTGGCCGGCAGGAATGCGGTTGGAAAACTGTTGAAATAATATGCCGAAATAATCCAGGAGCCGAATGTGGCGGCAACTGTGGTTATTATCAGCCCGAACAGCCTATACATGCGCGGGTCGGTATGATGGTTTATGGGGTTGAGGGGCGTTGCGAAGATTATTATCGAGGCCACACATATAAAGCTGAGGTTGAATCCTATGTCAAACAGTGCCAGAGGTGAGGATATAAGAATGATGAAGGCTGCCGTGAACAGGGAATTAAGTGAACCGCCTTTTCTTTCGAGCGAGATACCGATAGCGGCAAACGAGCACATCACGCAGGCCCTCACAGTCGAAGCCGCCATACCCGATATGAAGGCATAGCCCCAGAGGAGCAAAGCGGTGAGCATCAGTCGCGTTTTAAACTTCCCGAAGAAATTCAGCGGAAAAAGAAGCATCAGCAATATCCCTCCGATTATGCCGATGTGCATTCCGCTCAATGCAAGGAGATGGGCCACTCCGGCATCGGCAAAAAGTTTCCTGAACTCAGGCGACATGAAATCGCGGTCGCCGAGCAATACCGTAATGAGAAAGTTCTGCGTCTCTTTTCCGAGAGATGTCTGTTCTATAAGTGTCTCTAATTTTTTACGTAATGCCTGTGAATATCCCGAAAGGGTATGATTATGGCCTATTATCCTGATATCCCCGCTATTGATTTCGCAGCGATAGAAAATTCCCTTCTTTGCCATGTAGTTTTTATAGCCTTCGGAAAAGGAGTTGGGAGAATCTGCGATTCGATTAAAAACAGCAGGGAAAGCAATCACATCATCTACATTTGCGGGACAATATGGCGTTGTTGCCGATATTTTTAGATTGTCGTGATCGCGCGTGGTTCCCTTTTCATCTGTAGTACGGAAAAGATCGATAATCAATCTGTCGCCGGCGGTTGTTGCCGTAATGGATTCAATGCGGCCTTGAGCAAAGCATTTGAAATTGTCGGCATTATCGATTTTCTCGGGGCGGTTGAGAGCGCCGGTGAAAATGCCGGCCCCGAGAAAGCAGACCGCAAGCCAGACATAATGCAAATTGCGCAGCCTATAGCTTGCAAGAGGATTGCGCGACTTATAAAGCAGAAAGCAATATAATGCCGCTCCGGCGGCGCATACGAGTAATCCGACGGCGGGATGAATCTCCGTGCTCAATGCCGCAAGTATGCCGATAACAACGGCGACAAGCGGAATCGCCATCGGATTACTTTTTATGGTGCGCTCCAGATCTTCCATGATATATCGGCTTGGCGATGAAGCATTTCAAGACCGTTCTTTATTTCTGCGCCATGACTCTTGGCTCGCCGGAGGAATTCGGTCAATTCCGGATTGTAGACAAGGTCGTAGCAGAAGTTATGCTTGTTGAGCAGATGATAGGGCAGAGGTGGCGCGGAATGAATATCGGGCGACATACCCAGAGGAGTGGTGTTCACGACAAGCGGACATCTCTTCAGCATATCCCGGGAGAGATCTTCGTAGACAAATTCCACTTTCCCGCGTGTGCGGGAAACGATATGAGGCGAAATACCTAATGCTTTAAGCGCGTAAGCAACGGCTTTAGACGCTCCTCCCGAACCGAGCACCAGAGCATCTGTGAATTCCGGTCGGATATGCGGACGTAGCGACTCGGCGAAACCTTCCCAGTCGGTATTGTGTCCTGTGAGGACACGGCGCCCATCGGCATCCTGAATTATGCGGATGCAGTTCACAGCTCCGATCTCTGCGGCATCGGCCGACAACCGGTCGAGATAGGGTATAACCGCCTCTTTGTATGGGATAGTGACATTAAGGCCCCGAATTCCCGGATTGCTTTCGAGAAGAGCAGGCAATTCGGAAATATCCTTCAGCGGGAAGAGACGGTCTCCTCTATCCGCAGTTCCGCGAATTTATTTCTGAAATATTTTTCAGAAAATGAGTGTCCGAGAGGATAGCCTATTAGTCCGTACATGGAGCGGTCGTTTTATTGTCTCACCATATCACCACGCGTTCGGATTCCGGCCTGAACATCGGATCTCCCTCCTTGATGCCGAAAGCGGTGAAGAACGGTTCTATATTCTTAAGGGTCTCGTTCACCCGGTTGTTGCCGAGCGAATGCGGATCGGTTTTCGTTCGCGACAATATCTCCTCTTCGCGGATATTGTTTGCCCATACGTTGGCGTAAGCAAGGTAGAACCGTTGAAGAGGGGTGAATCCGTCGATGTCCTTGCGCTCCAGGGCATCGGTTGAATCGAGATAGGCTGTGAGCGCTATCCGGAGTCCTCCCTGGTCGGCTATGTTTTCTCCGAGCGTGAAGCGTCCGTTGGCATGGACCCCGGGAGCAACCTCCACCGCATCGAATTGCTTCACGAGCGAATCGGCGAGCGCGTTGAATCTTTCGGCATCTTCCGGCTGCCACCAGTCGGAGAGATTGCCCTCCTTGTCGAACCGGCGTCCGGAATCATCGAAACCGTGTGTCATCTCATGGCCTATCACAACGCCGATGGCTCCGTAATTCTCTGCATCGTCGGCCTTCGGATCGAAATAGGGCGGCTGGAGAATACCGGCAGGGAAGCATATCTCGTTTGTCGTCGGGTTATAATATGCGTTGACTGTCTGTGGCGTCATGTGCCATTCATCTCGGTCGACAGGTGTGCCGAGCTTCTGATAATTATCTTGTACATACCAGCGGGATGCCTCCTGAACGTTTTCAAGATATGAGCGTTCAGGATCGATATCAATGCCGGAATAGTCTTTCCATTTGTCGGGATACCCTATTTTTACAGTGAACGTGGCGAGTTTTTCGTGTGCCTTTGCTTTGGTGGCATCCGACATCCATGTGAGGCTGTCGATATGTTTGCCGAGCGCCTTGCGGAGATTCCTCACCATCTCGGTCATGTAGCGTTTGTTTTCTTCAGGGAAATACTTCCCGACATACAACTCGCCTACGGCCTCGCCGAACATGGAGGATGGGATGGCCATGGCCCGTTTCCAACGGGGTTCCATCTCCTCGATTCCCGACATCACGCGGTCGTACATCTCGAAATTAGCCTTCTGGAAGTCATCACTCAGCAGGCCCGACGATGAGCTGAGCACATCATAAATCATCATGTCTTTCTTCTGGCGGTCGGTCAGTCCGGGAAGATATCCGTTCAGAAAATCGAGAAAACCGACAGAAGAAACGTTGGCTTTGTCGAGATTCACAATTCCGAGGCCGGAGAAATACGTGTCCCAGTCAATTTCGGGATAATGCTGCTTCAGGTCGGCATAACTCATCATGTTATACCGCTTCAGCGGGTCGCGTCGTTCTTCGCGTGTTTTCTTGTGGCGGGCAATTTCAGTCTCTATAGAGATTACGTTGAGCCATATTCTTTCGCATTCGGCATCTCCATATCCGGCAAGTTTCATCAGGCGTTTCACGTATTTCTCGTAAGCAGCCATGATGCGGTCGTTGGTTTCGCTTCTTTCCAGATAATAGTCGCGGTCACCGAGTCCGAGACCGGCCTCGCCGATATGCATTATGTTCATGTTCGAATCCATCGGGTCGGCGCCGACTCCGGTGCTGAAGAAGGTGCTCCCGATGCCGTTGTGCATCCACGACAGCACTCGGAAAAACTCATCCGTCTTCATGGATTCGATTTTCTCGAGCATCGGCAAAAGGGGAGAGGAGCCCTCACGGTTCAGACGCTCGGCGTCCGTGCCGAGAGCGAAAATATCGCAGACTTTCTGAGCATTTGTACCCTTGATTTTTGATTCAGGATTGTCGGCAAGTCCGGTTATCAGCTCCTTGAGCTGTTTCTTTGCGTTTTCCCGCAGTTCGTCGAACGTACCATAACGCGCGAATTCAGCTTTCAGGGGATTGTTTTTCATCCATCCCCCGCAAGCGTACATATAGAAATCATCGCGCGGATTTATTGAAGTATCAAGGTTATTTAAGTTCATGTCAGGAGTTTTTGAATCGTTGGTTGAGTTCCTCGAGCTCCATCTGGGCAAGCTCCCAGACAGACATTGCGTTTTCGAGTTCTTTACCTATCGAGGCGTATTCTTCGAGAATTTCGGTTGAAGAATCACCCGAGGATAATTTCTCCTCTATCTCTTTTTGCCGGGTTTCGAGGGCCTCGATGTTTGTTTCCGCTGTCTTTACATTTTTCTCGGCTTTGGCAAGCATGCGGGCACGTTCCTTCTGCTCAGCATAGGAAAGATTGCGCCCTGTGGGCTTGGCTGAATTTCCGGTATCCGCATTTTCGGGGGTAACTTTTTTTATCTCGTCAGCAGGTTGCTTTGCGGAGTCTTTTGTCGAGGGAGATTTCGACAGCTCGAGTTCATCGAGCTTTGAGATGTTCTTTTTCCTGAGGAAATCATAGATTCCGCCGATATTCTCTTTTACCCTACCTCCTCCGAATTCATATACCTTCTCCACGAGTCCGTCGAGGAAATAGCGGTCGTGACTCACTATGATTACCGTGCCGTCAAAATCCCTGATAGCATCCTTGAGAATATCTTTTGTCTTGATGTCGAGATGGTTGGTGGGCTCGTCGAGAATAAGGAAGTTCACCGGCTCGAGAAGAAGCTTAATCATGGCGAGGCGGGTTTTCTCGCCTCCCGAGAGGACTTTCACTTTCTTGTCGCTCGCTTCGCCGCCAAACATGAAAGCGCCGAGGATATCGCGTATCTTCGTGCGAATATCTCCGGTAGCCACATTGTCGATGGTTTCGAAAACCGTCAGATTCTCGTCGAGCATCTGTGCCTGGTTCTGTGCGAAGTAACCGATTTTCACGTTGTGTCCGATTTTCAGTTTGCCGGTGTAGGGGATTTCTCCCATAATACATTTCACAAGAGTGGATTTTCCCTCTCCGTTTTTACCTACAAATGCAACTTTCTCTCCTCTGCGGATGGCGAATTCGGCATGGTCGAAGACCTGATGGTCGCCGTATGCTTTGCCGACATCTTCAAGTATCAGCGGGAAATCTCCCGAGCGGAAAGCAGGCGGGAAGCGGAGACGGAGGCGGGAAGTATCGACCTCATCTACTTCGATAGGCACAATCTTCTCGAGTTGCTTGATGCGGCTCTGCACCTGTACGGCTTTTGTGGCCTTGTATCTGAACCTCTCTATAAAATCGGTGATGTCGGCAATCTGTTTCTGCTGGTTTTCGTAGGCCCGCATCTGCTGCTCCACACGTTCTTTCCGAAGTTCAGTGAATGCCGTATAGCTCACTTTATAGTCGTAGGCTTTGCCGCAGGAGATCTCAATGGTGCGTTGCGTCACATTGTCGAGGAAAGCCCGGTCATGGCTCACCAATACAACGGCTTTTGCTTTTGTCTGCATGAACTGCTCGAGCCATTGGATTGACTCGATGTCGAGATGGTTGGTGGGCTCGTCGAGCAAAAGCACGTCAGGACGCCGCAACAATATCTTTGCCAGCTCCACGCGCATTCGCCAGCCGCCGGAAAACTCAGATGTCGGTCTTCCGAAATCCTCCTTTGCGAAACCGAGGCCTAAGAGGGTCTTTTCAATTTCGCCCTCCATGCTGTCGGCATTTTCGATCGCTATCCGCTCGTTGAGGAATTCAAGACGCTCGATAAGCCGGGTATATTCGGCAGATTCATAATCCGTGCGGCTTGCAAGGCTTTCGTTGATTCTGTCGATCTCGTTGCGGAGTTCGAGGAGATCGCTGAAAGCCTTCTTCGTTTCGTCGATAAGCGTGGTGGAGTCGGCGAGTTTCATCTGTTGCGGAAGATAGCCTATCGTGATGTCGTTGGGTTGCGACACGCTTCCTGAGGTGGGCGACTGCAATCCGGCGAGTATCTTGAGCAGGGTGGATTTCCCCGCTCCGTTTTTGCCGACAAGGGCTATCTTGTCGGTCTTGTTGATTACAAAACTTATATCGGTGAAAAGGGGTCGGGCGGAAAACTCGACCCCGAGGTTATTGATCGAAATCATTATCAGCTGTTTCTATGATTGCACTGTAGGGCGAATCTTTCTCAGTTACTTATTGCAAGACAAAAATAATCAAAAAAAAGCAGATGAGAAAATCATCTGCTTTTTATAGAATCCTTTAGTGTGGTTATAAAACCATTTGGTCAGCTGATTTTACATCATGCCGCCCATGCCGCCCATGCCGGGAGCGCCCATGGGCGCGGCGGGAGACTCTTCTTTCTTGTCGGCTATCACGCATTCGGTAGTGAGGAACATGCCGGCGATGCTTGCGGCATTCTCAAGAGCGACGCGTGTAACCTTGGCAGGATCAATCACGCCCGTCTCGAAGAAGTTCTCGAATGTGTCGGTGCGGGCGTTATAGCCGTAGTCGCCTTTGCCCTCTTTCACTTTCTGCAGAATCACGGCGCCTTCAACTCCGGCATTGTCCATGATCTGGCGCATCGGTTCTTCGATGGCGCGACGAATGATGGCGATACCTGTGTTCTCGTCATCGTTGCTGCCTTTGAGCTGGTCGAGCGCGTCGAGACAACGGATATATGCGACGCCGCCACCGGGAACTATACCCTCTGCGATTGCGGCACGTGTGGCCGACAGGGCGTCGTCAACGCGGTCTTTCTTCTCTTTCATCTCAACTTCGGAAGCGGCTCCGATATAAAGCACTGCCACACCGCCGGCGAGTTTGGCAAGACGCTCCTGAAGTTTCTCTTTGTCGTAGTTGGAAGTTGTGGTCTCGATCTGAGCCTTGATCTGAGAAACGCGGTTGGCGATAGCCTCTTTAGAGCCGGCACCGTTCACGATAATCGTGTTGTCTTTGTTCACAGTCACTTTCTCGGCGGTTCCGAGATCGTTGACAGTGGCCTGGGCAAGCTGCATGCCTTTCACTTCGCTGATGACTGTGCCGCCCGTGAGCACGGCGATATCCTCCAGCATCTCTTTGCGACGGTCGCCGAATCCGGGAGCCTTTACGGCGCAGATCTTCAGCGAGCCGCGGAGACGGTTCACAACCAATGTGGCGAGAGCCTCGTTGTCGACATCCTCGGCGATGATGAGCAGCGGACGTCCGGACTGAGCTACAGCCTCAAGAATCGGAAGCATGTCTTTCAGGTTGGATATCTTCTTGTCGTAAAGAAGGATATAGGGAGAATCCATCTCGCATTCCATCTTCTCGCTGTTGGTCATGAAATAGGGGGATATGTATCCTCTGTCGAACTGCATACCTTCCACAATCTCGATTGTGGTTTCGGTGCCTTTGGCTTCTTCTACGGTAATGACGCCCTCTTTCTTCACTTTCTGCATGGCCTCGGCGATAAGTCTGCCGATTTCTTCATCGTTGTTTGCGGAAATGCGGGCAACGTTCTCGATTTTGCTTATATCATCGTCAACTTCCTGGCTCTGGGCCTTGATGCCTTCGACTACAACGGAAACGGCTTTGTCGATTCCGCGTTTGAGATCCATCGGATTGGCACCTGCTGCCACGTTCTTAAGACCTACATTCACGATGGCCTGAGCAAGAACGGTAGCTGTGGTTGTGCCGTCGCCGGCCTGATCGCCGGTCTTTGAAGCCACTTCCTTCACGAGCTGTGCGCCCATGTTCTGGAATGCGTCTTCAAGCTCGATTTCGCGTGCAACCGTCACACCATCCTTTGTGATATGGGGTGCGCCGAATTTCTTTTCGATAATTACGTTGCGGCCTTTGGGGCCAAGTGTTACTTTGACGGCGTCGGCCAATGCATCGACACCATTCTTGAGCTCTTCGCGAGCCTTGATATTGAATTTAATTTCTTTTGCCATAATATTATGAGGAGATTGGTTGATTTAAAGTTTGCAATCTAAATTATTCGATGACTGCGAGCACATCGCTCTGACGCATCATCAGGTATTTCTGACCTTCGAATTCTATTTCCGTGCCTGCATATTTGCCGTAAAGCACGTTGTCGCCGGCTTTCAGAGCCATAGGCTCGTCTTTTGTGCCTGTACCTACAGCAAGTACTTTTCCTTTCAATGGTTTTTCTTTAGCGGAATCGGGGATGATGATGCCGCCCATGGTAACTTCTTCAGCAGCTGTCGGCTCGATGAGCACTCTGTCTGCCAATGGTCTGATACTCATAATTTCTGTATTATTTAAAGGTTATATTATTAATTTCTATTTTGAGATGTGCAAAAACCGTGCCAATAGTCTTTCCCAAAGTTATAACAAAGTGCGGGGCATAAGTGTTGAGCAGGCCGCGCCATGCCGCTCGGTTGCTAAGCGAGGGAACAGCGCGGCCGATTGGGCTCATGACGAAGCGAGGCTTTGTCAATATGTTGATAATATGCGTATTATTTCGTGATGATATATGACCTCTCGGGACCCGCGAGTCCTTTGATACGGCCATTTTTCACCACAAATGTCTTGCCGTGGACTTTGTCGCGGTAGGTTCCTGACGGAAGTTCCGTGGGAAGATCCACAACGTTGGAAAGTGTGCCAATATTGACAATGGCGGCTCCTTTCCGGCCGCGGTTCACGAGAAGAACCTGTCCGTTGTCGGATATCTGTACATTCTCCTTTTCGCCCGACATGGCAGTGCGGAATTTGTTGACGGCCACTACCTCCGGATGCATGAACTCATCGTTGCCTCTGGCTCCGAGCACATTGTTTCCCCAGTAATTCTTACGTGTCGAACCGGCGGGACGGCTGAAAAACAGGGGAGTGCCGTTCTGACGCGCCGTGAGGAATACCCAGCCCTGACGGATCTGGTTGTCGGTGAGATGTGCCGACTCGTGAGCGTTGGCGTATGTATCATGGCTTTCAATCCATGTGGTGAGAAATTCCGGCGCGGCGCTGTGATGATAGCTTATAACGTCGAGTCCCTTGGCGGAATGCTTCTCAAGCATTTCACGGAGCACGTGGCCGTAGCTTGATGCCGTCTGACCCATGTAATCGGCATACTCGGCTTCTGGCACTCCCTTGTCTTGAAGAACCTCTCCATATATGAAAAGAGAGTCGACCGGAAGGGCGAGGCGCGTCCCTTTAACGGATTTCCTTCCGGTTACAACATCCCAGAAGTCATTCTCCTTCACTCCGGATGCAGCATCGACAGGATCGGAATGCACGCCGATATGTTTTGCCGTGTCGTAACGGAAACCCCGGACTCCGAGCCGAAGAAGATCGTTGACAAACTGAAGATAATATTTCTGGAAATCGGGATTCTCTGTGTTGACATCGGGAAGTCCTCCCATAGCCCAGAGAGTGCATTGCTCTCGGTCGCCGTAATTTGTAATGGGATCGAGTCCCTTGGAATGGAACATTTTCTCTCTGCCGCCCACAGCTTTATAAAAGTCTTCTGCGACGGCGTCGACATCAAAGGCAGTATGGTTGGGGAGAACATCCACAATCACCTTTACATTGTATCTGGCGGCGGAATCCATCATCTGTTTCATCTGATCTCTGGTGCCGACAATATTGTTGCCGATTTTCCAATCTATGGGCTGATAATAATAATACCAGTTACCTTCGGTCACATTCTCATCGAAAATTTTCTTGCCGCTGCCCTCGGGAGCGAAACAATTCTGGACAGGGGAGGTCTGCACCATGGTGAAGCCGGCATCGGCGATGTTCTTCATGTTGGAAGCGATCTCCGGAAAGCTCCAGCTCCAGGCATGAAGGATAGTCTCTTTGTTGACGGCATCGGGATTGACAGTCATCCTGTCTTTTGCCGAGATCTGCAAACATGATAACCCCATTAGGGAAATCATCAATAAGTTGAATCTACGATACATACTATGTAAGAATTAAAGTAAAGCTTCAATAAAAGCAGGTTTAGGTATTTGCCCGGTAAAAGGGGAAAGGCAGAGGGACTTGAAAAATAGTCCTCAATTGCTTTGCTAAGTTAATAAATAATGGCTGAAACTGCAAAATGAGGTGATGGATATCGGCAATATTGCACAAAAGGTTAAATCTGTGCTGAATACTAAATATATTTAAATTTTGAAATTCAGCATTTTAATAATTTGCAAAAGAATTAGGAATTTTATATTTTTGTAACCGAAACTAACATATAAAATGAATTTCAGAACACTTACGGCAGTAACAGCGCTTTCATTATGCGGCATTGCAGCGAATGCCCAGACTTCGGCCAAAGCGCGTGCCGCCCACGACCGCATACATCGTCAGCAACTGGCAAACGCGAAATCCCGTCTCGACAAGACCGTGATTTCAAACATGCTCAAAGAGGAAGTAGCCAAAAGAGAGTCGGCTGAGGAGGTCGGTCTTTCCGATGAATCCAATGCCATGATAACCGACTTGCTTACCGAGGCCCGCAAACATATCGGCAAACCATACGTTCACGGTGCGAAAGGACCGAGATCTTTCGACTGCTCCGGATTTTCAAGCTATGTATATAGCCAGTTCGGATATTCCCTGAGTCCATCCTCGCGCACACAGTATACGCAAGGGGTGAGCGTATCCCGCAAGAATCTCCGCAAAGGAGATTTGGTGTTCTTCACAAGTCGCAGAAGCGGAAAGAACGTGGGCCACGTAGGCATTGTAGTCAGCGCTGATAACGAAACGGGAAATTTCAAATTTATCCACGCAAGTATAAAAGGTGTTAAGATAAGCGATTTTGAAGGTTATTATGTAGGCCGCTACATAGGAGCCAAAAGAATCATCACCGAATAAATCGGAAATCAGAGATTTATTCTAAAACATTATCTCATTGGTATTTGAGATTTGGAGCTGAAAAAAGTGATAAAAATTTCAAAAAAATCGCTCAAAAAATTTGGTGGGTTAAAGAAAAAGCAGTAATTTTGCAACGTCAAAAAGGGAAAGAGATTCCTTAACGATTTAAATATTGCCTTGTGGTGTAATGGTAGCACACCGGATTCTGGTTCCGTTTGTGAGAGTTCGAGTCTTTCCAAGGCAACAAATGCATAAAACGCCTATCCATTGTTAACAATGGATAGGCGTTTTATTTGACTTAAATTATCGTATGATTCTACTATTCCCATTTCTTTGAAATTGTATTCATTTAAGAATAGATCTATACTGATGGCGAGAAGGAGCATTTCCAACACAAAAAAGAGATTGAACCGAGAACGCTTCAGTCTATAATGGTAGTTAAGTAATGTCGTTATCAGTGATATTTGTTTTCAAGATGAGCGATAACCAAATGAATAACGGGAGCGTGTGAGGTGCGATAGAAAACTCTGGCGAATGACTGGTAACCATCAGATCCAACAATAATGTCTTTTGATTCAATACCAAGTTCTTTAAGTCTATCAATATTATGCTGGTAGAAGTATTCAAACAAGTTCCAACGGTACTGTCCTGGAGCTATACTTTTATGATTTGTCTTTAAGGGATCCGTGGAACAGATAAATGAAAACACTGCATTTGGGAACTGTAAAAACTGTTCAATAAGCCACTGACACATTCTATAGAAAGCCCTTAACCCTAACGGTTGGTCAAGATACAATTTTTCAATTGCGATGTCTGCGATTTCCAGTTCTTTAAATTCAGGAGGTATCCGAAATGTGTCAGCCTTCTGGCTATCTTCATAAAAATTGAGGACAACCACTAAATGATTGCCCTCATTATCGGGAATTAGAGTTTCTACAGATTCCATTATCCGTGAATCAGTTTACGATATTTATCACAGATTTTTTTCATGCGCTCCTTCTTTTCTTGCTGCGCTTCCTTTATGAAAGCGACCAACTCCCTCGAAGGTTTGGGGATTCGGATTGTGTTTGTCGTTTCCATATCAATTGCCTTTAGTTATTGTTCTGCAAAGTTACGACAAATATTACATTGCCACAAATTTTCAAGCACTTAAAAATGGTGCTCTTTAAAATATTAACGCTTCACTTCGTGGTATTGTTGTAAATGAAGGTGTAGATAGCTTCCACCAGAACTTTTTCTTCCTCATCTTTCTGAAGATGTCGTTGATAAATATCGTACGTAAAATGTATGCATTAATTGAATATTTATCTTCATTAGTAAAACAACAACCTCTATTTAACATAATAGCGATTATGTAAATTTTCTTGCAACGTTCTGGCACTATCCTTTTAACTGTTCACGCAGGAATTCCGCGGTCGGCGTATCTTTTGCGGCCACCTGTTCCGGCGTGCCCTCGGCCATTATCATTCCCCCTTCGCGTCCGCCTTTGGGCCCGAGGTCGATGATATAGTCGGCACATTTAATGACATCAAGGTTGTGCTCGATCACGACCATTGTGTTTCCTTTCTCCACAAGCTTGTTGATCACCTTCAGTAAAACGCGTATATCCTCGAAATGTAACCCGGTTGTGGGCTCATCCAATATGAATACTGTTTTACCCGTATCTTTCTTGGCAAGCTCCGTGGCTAATTTGACGCGCTGATTCTCACCGCCGCTAAGCGTGCTTGACGGCTGGCCGAGTTTCAGATAACCGAGACCTATCTCTTTGAGCACCTTTATCTTACGCAGTATATTCGGTACATTTTCAAAGAATTCAACAGCCTGATCCACAGTCATTTCGAGTACATCGGCTATCGATTTACCCTTGAAACGCACCTCGAGCGTCTCGCGGTTGTATCGCTTCCCATGGCATTCCTCACACGGCACGAGTACATCGGGGAGAAAATTCATCTCTATCGTGCGATAGCCATTCCCCTTGCAGGTCTCGCAGCGTCCGCCAGCAACGTTGAATGAGAAACGCCCGGGCTTATAACCGCGCAGCTTCGAATCCGGCAGTTCGACAAACAGTTTGCGGATATCGGCAAAAACGCCGGTATAAGTAGCGGGATTCGATCTGGGCGATCTTCCAAGAGGCGACTGGTCCACAGTCACAACCTTGTCGACGTTTTCTATCCCTTTTACCGATTTATATGGCAGCGGTTCCTGCAGCGACCTGAAGAAATGCTTACTCAGCATAGGCTGCAGCGTACCGTTAATGAGTGAGGATTTGCCGCTTCCGCTCACGCCCGTGACGCAGACAAACATCCCTAACGGTAGCTTGAGGTTCACGTTCTTGAGATTATGGCCGTTGGCTCCACGTATCTCGAGATATTTGCCATTACCCTTTCTGCGGGTTTTCGGAACTTCTATCTCCTTCTTTCCATTCAGATAAGAAGCCGTGAGAGTGTTCGATTCCAGCATTTTGGCAGGAGTTCCCTGAAACATAACCTCTCCCCCGCCGCTCCCTGCTCCGGGACCTATATCGATAATGTAGTCAGCCTCTTTCATGATATCTTTATCATGCTCCACCACGATTATCGAGTTCCCGTTGTCGCGCAGTTGTTTGAGACTGTTTATGAGACGTACGTTATCCCGCTGATGAAGGCCGATAGACGGCTCATCGAGAATATAAAGCACATTCACGAGTTGCGAACCGATCTGTGTCGCGAGGCGTATACGCTGGCTTTCGCCGCCGCTCAGGCTTGCGCTCTCCCTGTCGAGCGAAAGATAATCGAGGCCGACATCGAGGAGAAAGCGCAGACGGCTCCTGATCTCCTTCAGAATCTCCTCAGCCACTACCCTTTTCCCGGCATCGAGTCGGTCTTCGAGCCCCTGTGTCCATTCGTATAGGTCGGCAATGTCCATTCTTGCCACTTCCGCTATATTCTTTCCATCGATAAAGAAATTGAGGGAAATCTTGTTCAGACGGCTCCCGTTGCACTCCGGACAAACGGTGCGCGAAAAGAACTTTCCGCTCCATTTGTTGGCCTCGGAGCCTGCATCGGCATCCTGCTGCATCTCGATATATTTCACAAGGCCATCGTAGGATGAGGTATAATGAGTGGTAGAGAGTGTATCGTTCTGTATCGAGAGGTGCGCGTCGGTGCCGTCGAGAATATCATGGAGAGCCTCTTCGGGAAGCTGGTTCACGGGAGTTTTCAGATCGGATCCATAGAGACGGCAGATAGCGTCGATCTGCCAGAAGATAAGTGAATTCTTATATTTACCCAAAGGAACGATAGCACCGTCATGAATTGATTTGGACTTGTCGGGAATCACCTTTGCCTCATCCACGAGCGAGACATATCCAAGGCCCTTGCAACGGCGGCAGGCACCCTGCGGAGAATTGAACGAGAAATTATGCGGCGCCTGTTCCGGATACGAGAGACCGGTCTCGGGATCCATCAGATGCTGGCTGTAATGGCGGATCTCATCCGTGTCGGCATCCATCACCATCATCTGTTTGTCGCCCTGCTTGAGAGCCGACTCCACCGAGCTGCGAAGTCTCTGCATATCATTGGAAGAAGCCCGCATCCGGTCTACCACAAGCTCCACGGAATGGTTCTGATAGCGGTTGAGTTTCATACCGTAGGCAAGCTCTTTGAGCTCCCCGTCTACTCTCACATAAATATATCCCTTTTTGCGGAGATTCTCGAAAAGTTCCTTGTAATGTCCCTTGCGGTTTTTGACAAGCGGCGCGAGCACATATATCTTTTTGCCGTTATATGTATCCACAATGAGGTCTACAATACGGTCTTTGGTATATTTCACCATCGGCTTACCGGTGAGATAGCTGCGGGCCTCTCCCATTCTTGCAAAAAGAAGGCGGAAAAAGTCGTAGATCTCGGTGGTTGTGCCTATTGTGGACCTCG
>URNY01000055.1 GCA_900549375.1 uncultured Bacteroidales bacterium
GCGGTTAAGCAACGCAATGTCCTCCTCCGTAAGCCCCGGCTCTTCCGGAGCGACGTTACGGGCTTCCTCTATCTGCCGGCGAAGCGATTCCAGCTCCGCGGCCTTTCGGCTTACTGAGCGGAAAAGAGGATCGGCCTGCGCCTCGGCACGGGCCGCTTCCGCGCGGGGAGTGAGCGGAGCGTTGCATTTACGGCAGAAGTTGCGCGAATTGAGGGTTCCGCATTCCGGACATATTATCCCTTCTTTGGGCTGACCGCAACGGGTGCAGAATTTCTTCGAAGGATCGGCCGGAGCGCCGCAGAAGGAGCATATCTCGGGATGCAGCGAATGGCCGCATCCGGGACATATGGCCCATGCGGCCTCGCATGATAATCCGCAATGCGGACACTTCACCGCCTGCCCGGCGCCGGGCGATTTCGGGCGCCAGACGTGTTGCCTGTAGCGCGGCGACTCAATCTTTCTCTGCGCCTTTTGCAATTCAGGCTTCACAAGATTTTTGCTTGTTAAACAGGCGTGCGATACCGCGTACAATAATATAAATCAACCATATACCGCACAGGCATGTGGCAAGGGCCATTCCTATGCCTCGGAAAGCAGTCATGCCTGTGCCGAAGCCCGACCATAACCAACTGAAAAATGATCTCATGATTATTTGTTTTAAATAATTGTTAGATAGAGTATTATGGATGCAAAGGCCTGTAGGCCCTATTCATTAAAGAAAATATGCAAATCAACGGACATAGCCGTTTTTCTTCAGGTATCCCTTATCGATGGCTTTTACAATCAGGTCCGCAACGTTGACGGCACCGAGCTTGGCAAACAGCGACTTGCGATGGGCCTCCACCGTATTTTCAGTGACAAACATTGCCGCCGCAATTTCGCGGGAGGTCTTACCTTTCGATATCTGATATAACACTTCGAGCTCTCTGGCCGACGGATGAAGGGTGTTGTCGCCGGCTGACTTCAGAGTTTTGTGCACCTCCTTGCAATAATAGCTGTTGCCTTTCAGAATTTCTTCAATGGCAGTAATTATTTCACTCCCCTCCCCGGATTTGTAGATAATCGCGTTCACATCTCTGGCAAGAAGCTTTCGAAGCGTCCATATCTCATCGTGGACAGTGCTTACTATTATATGTGCCACAGGGTTTCTGGCGCGTATCATTTCTATGAGCACAAAACCGTCGAGATCGGGCAGTTCGAGATCTATTATATAAAAATCGAAATCTGCTCCGGCATCCAGTTGCGACATGAGAGCCATAGCCGTGCTGAACTTCATGACGTTGTTGGCATTGCGGCTTGCAAGAATGGCTGTCATGCCTTCCCGTACAAGGTCGTGGTCGTCGACTACGGCAATTTTCATCTGTGACAATATCGAATGGCCATCCATAAGCGCTCGAAATTTTTGCTAAATGCAAAGTTACCTCGCTTATGAATGTGCGTCAATTACGGTTTTCCGTAGTTTTTTAAATATTTATCAAAAATTGACCTTCAATTTCACTTCCGTGCCACCGTTTTCGGGTGTTTTCATAGAAACGGTGCCTCCGACGGAATTGGCCCTGCGGCGGATGGATTCGAGGCCGATGCCTTTCTTCGAGGAAGGGACATTCTGCCCGCAGGTGCCGTTATCGGTAATGACGGCTTCGAGATTTTCTTTTGTCAGACTCAGTTTTACATCTATCTTATCGGCTCCGGAATGTTTCACGGCATTGCCTACGGCCTCCTGAACGATACGGTATATCTCGAGGGCCGTGGCATCAGGCACTTCATTCCAGTCTTTGTCTATGGCAAGGGAGTCGTAATCGAACGCGATCTTCCCTTTGTTTGCCTCGGCCTGCTTGGCAATGAAGAATCTCACAACCTCATCGAGCGAGGCATAGGAAAACTCCGGCGGCATAAGTTCGTGGGAGATGCGGCGCACCGATTCACGGCAGGTATCGATCATGGAGGCCGTGCTGTCCGACGGTTTTCCGGCATTTATGTTCATCTGTATGGCAAGAAGATCGTTGCATACACCATCGTGCAGTTCGCGGGCCATGCGTTGGCGCTCGCTTTCAAGGCCCTCGATATATTGCTGAGTGAGCTGACGGCCGATGTCGGCGCGTATGCGGGCGAATTCCATTTCACGCTGCATCCGGAGGCGTTTCTGTCGGGCTGCGTAAACCATGAAAATCACGGCTCCTGCCAGCAGAAGGAGAAGAGCTGCGAAAAGCCACATCAGGGTGTTGGCCCGTTTGGCTTCACTCTGCGCAAGGGCGAGTTCGGTCTCTTTTGTCTGATATTTTACAGTGAGATCCCTCAGACTCTCCTCCTTCTCCTGAGCCCAGAGACTGTCCCGGAGCTCATTGCTCTTCAGAAGCGTTTCGTAGGCGTTATGATAATCGCCAATTCCGGCATAGGCCATATGCAGGTTGTTGTAGCAGTCGAATTTCACGAAGGGGAAATTGTTGATTCCATCCAACCCGAGAATCTTATCAAACCATACGATAGCGCCCTTGTTATCGGAATTCTTCAGACATATAGAGCATTCCGCCTGGTAATATGCCAATTTGGACGTCATGGAGGTGATCTGCGGCATCAGCTCCTCGCATTTCTCGCGCCATTGCCGGGCCTTCCCCTTGTCGCCGGCACGGTCGGAAAGCAGCATGGTGTAGGTGGCCGCGCGGAAAGCCGCGTCGCTGCTGCCACATGTCAGGGAGTTCTCATATGACAACTCCTGAAATTTCATCGCCTTTTCCATATCTCCACAACCGGTGAGAACAGAACCGGCCACTCCATAGATTAGGCTGCGGAGTTCCGCATCCTTGCTCATGGCCACCCATTCCCCGGCCGATTCCGCATTGCGGGCGGCCTGCTCCTTATTCTGCATGTCGAGATTGAGAACGGAGAGATTCACGTATAGCGAGGCAATCTCCTCGATTGCTTCCTGAGTCGGATTCTTGCGGAAAGTTCCCGATGTGACGATAGCCAAAGCCGTCTCATATTTTTTCAAGGCCTCGTCAATGCGGCCCAACGAGCGGAGAAACACGCCCTGGGCAGCGTTCGTGCCGACAATCTGAACCGGGTCGCCCGCTTTGTCGGCAAGCAATATCGCCTTTTCGCCTACTACGGCCGCAGAATCGGTGCGGCCTACGCTGTGCAGACTGTCAGCAGCTTCACGCAACCGGGCAATTTCCGCCGTATTGCCGCCTGCGGCAAACGACACTGCTGAAAAAAGAGCTATAAAGAGAGAGACGGCAATTCTTCTCATAAGTTGGTAAGTGGTAAGTAAAGGATTAAATATTTACGGCTCTAAAGTAACTGATTTTTATCGATTTTCAAAAAAAATGTTAACTTTGCAGTGCGTTTAGGTGCATACCCCGATTCCCTCCATGCATACAAAGTAATGCTTGCCAAACCTGCTATGGCGGCACTATGGGTCGACCAATACACGGGAGAAGTGATAGGCAGGTATGAACGCCCCGCAATTTTTAAATTGGCAAGCGCCGCGCATCGCCGGCTATTCGGCAAAACCAAGGCGGAAGGCGCTTTTGGCGCCAAAACCGGCAAACTCATAATCGGAATCACAAGCATTGCCTTGCTCGTGATAATCCTCTCGGGCTTGATTATTTGGTGGCCGGCAAAAGGTGAATTCAGAAAGAAATTCAAAATTTCAACTTCAAAAGGAAGATATAAATTCTGGTATGATTTCCATTGCGTCGGAGGCGCCGTCAGCGCACTGGTAATAGCTATATGCGTGCTCACCGGCCTCAACTGGTCGTTCGGATGGTATAGAAAGGCCTTTTACGGTTCTTTCGGAACCGAAGTAGCGAAATCCTCAAGCCATAAGACTCCCCCCGAGAATTTCAAGGCTTGGACAACGGCCTATACCCGAATTTCTGCCGAAAACCCAGACAAGGAAATCCGGATGTATCAGAATGAAGCCGACATTGTGGTCGGAGGCAACGGCAATCAGCAAGCCACCGACACTTACGGCATAAATCCCGAAAACGGAGAAATTTCATCCATTACCCTTTATAAGGATAAGCGGGAATCAAATCATATAAAAGGCTGGATTTATTCGCTCCATGTCGGATCCTGGTTGGGCTGGCTCACAAGAATCATCTACCTGATATGTGTGTTGATCGGGGCAATTCTACCGATCAGCGGATACTACTTATGGATAAAACGTCTGATTCTGAAAAGAGGGGCCTGATCTCCGAATGACCTATCCTTTCATTTCGGTTTGCGTTTATAACCGAATTGGCGCCAGATCTCTTCCCGGCATTCGGAACGCTGAAGTTCCCGGCGCGCCATTATAAAAAACAGGTCGGACAAACGATTCATATATTTCAAAATCTCCGGCGGCACGGCGTCCACTTCATTTAATCGCCATAGCCACCTCTCAGCCTTTCTTGCCATGACTCTCGACTGATGCAGACCGGTTGCCGCGGGTGTTCCTCCCGGCAGAATAAAACTATCGGCGGGCGTGCACTCAGCATTGATTGCATCTATCAGCCGCTCTAAAAGTTTCGTCAGATCATCTGGCAGACTGTTCGGATTCTTATCCCTCATGTCGCTGCGTGTAGCCACAAGGCTCATCGACGTCATTAGATTCAACTGTATTTCCCTGAGCAGCGACTGCCACTCATGATCCGGCGGCAATAATGTCCGGACCGCGCCGACGGATACATTCAATTCATCGATGCATCCGTTTGCCTCGATTCTCAAGTCTGTTTTAGAGACTCTGAGACCGCCGTGGATTGCAGTCGTGCCCGAATCTCCGGTTCTCGTATATATTCTATTCATTCTTTCCAAAGTTTAAAAATATCGGTTTCTGCCCAATAGAGATGTGTGTATCCCGCAATCACGTTTTTATATCTATAGACCGGGGTCGCAACTTCCTCCCCCCGGACATTATATTGTCCGGCAACAGACGGGAGTGCGGAAGCGTCCGTTATGCGGGAATAATGAAATTCGTGTCCGGAGATTTCGAAATTTCCAAACCTCACTTTGCGGTAGCCGAGTCGTAGACGGGCGTTTTTCATCGTTGTCTTCAAAGGGAAGACTCCGCACATCTTCCTCCCGTCGATTTCTTCCGTCAGATAAATCAGACCTCCGCATTCGGCGAAGATGCTGCCCCCGTTTTCCGCGTATTCCTTCACCGCCGCACGCATCGCTGCGTTCCGTTCCAAATCCCCGGCATACAATTCCGGATATCCACCGGGAAAATATATCATGTCAGCTTCCGGAAGCTCGCGATCGTTCAAAGGAGAGAAATATACGATATTATCCTTATAGGATTCCAGATTCGCCGGATATATGAAGTTGAATGCTTCATCGCGCGCCACGGCAATAGTCCGGCCTATGTTATTTTTAACGGGAACAATCTGCTCTTTTTTGACGCACCCTGCAGCTGTCGCGGCGAGAATGCCGTCGATATCCACAGTTTTTTCCACTTCCGAAGCCGCCGCCTCCACAAACTTTTCTATATCTGCAATGGATTCAAGCGAAAGGCCCAGATGTCGCGAGGGAATCTGCAACGCTTCGTTTTTCTCAAGATAGCCGAAGCAGGCAACTCCCGTGGCTTTGCAGGCGTCTTTCAAAAACGCATAGTGATTGGCCGACGCAACGCGATTGAAAACTACTCCGGCCACCTTTACTTCCGGACAGAAGCGGGTGAATCCATAGATTGTCGCAGCCGCCGAGAAAGAGGTTGAAGCGGCATTGACGAGAAGAAGCACCGGAACATCAATCTTCCGCGCTATATCGGCTGCACTTCCTTTCATGCGGTCGAATCCGTCGAACATTCCCATTGCCCCTTCAATGACAGAGACATCGGCCATTCCGGAATATGTGTCGAAAAGATTAGCCACATGCTGTTCGGAGGCCATGAACAGGTCGAGATTAATGGAATCTCTGCCCGTCGCGACCCGATGATATTGCGTGTCGATATAGTCCGGGCCGCATTTGAATGGCTGCACACCGAACTTTCTTCGCGTCAAAGCCCGCATAAGTCCGAGCGAAAGAGTTGTCTTTCCGCACCCGGATGAAACTGCGGCGATAAGAAATGCATGTCTCATGGCGATTTTCAGCTGATTCAGTTTTTGATTCTACTCAGTATCTTTCCGTCATCGGCCAGAAGCACGGCCTCAAGATTATTCGGAAATATCTCCGCGCAGTGCTGATGACACTTTCTTAAGAGAGCCGGAAAGAAAAGTGATGCGTCTTTCTCTCCGAGGAGAGAGGGCAACTCCCTCGCGAGGTTAAACCGGCCGATTGCTTCAATCGCCGGGGCAGAGCAACCGCATTCCTTTGCCAAAGATTTGAGAAACTCTTTGTTCGCAGTGATTTTATGGCTATGGGTATCCATGTTCCCCTCGGCAAGCTTCACTGCTTTGCCCAGCATTATTCCTATAGCCATCCGGGGCACTTTTTTCTCCCGGGCTATCTTCATGGTATCCCCTATGGCGTTCCCGTAATGGATAAAGGCATGCGGCGGCAGATCCGGATAAAGCGTTTTCATGAAACGCTCGCTTTTACCCCCCGAGTTGACAACTACGCATTCGCACTTCATGGCGAGTGCCACATCCATTTCGCGCCGGATGCAATCTAAAAAGGCTTCATGCGAGAATGGGCGAATGATGCCTGTCGTCCCTATAATGGAAACTCCTCCCACGACTCCGACTCTGGGGTTGAAAGTCTTTTCACTCAATGCTTCTCCATTTTCCAGAGATATTGTCACATCGAGGCCTCCCCGATATATGGCGGCTAATTCTTCACTTATGTTTTTCCGCGGCGCAGGATTGATTGCCGGTTCACCTATTTTGAGTCCGAGTCCGGGCAATGTCACAATGCCTACCCCTTCCCCTCCGTGGAATGCGATTCCGGGACGTGAGGAGTAGGAGACGACAGCCGTTATCCTGCACCCGTCTGTCACATCCGGATCATCTCCGGCATCCTTGATCACGCTCGCCGTGGCAGAGCCGGCATTTATCGAAATTTTCTCAATCGGCATGCGCATCGTTTCGCCATCGGGTATCCTGAATGAAACCTCTTCTTCTTTCTTGCCCCATACGAGAGCTATCAACGCCGCTTTGGCTGCTGCCGCGGCACACGCCCCGGTGGTGAAACCCGTATGCAAGGGATAGAATTCAGGATAAAGCAGCTCAATCTCTCGACGCAGTCCATGCCGGCCGTAAACAATTCTGAAACCTTGGGGCAATGCGGGGCGACGAACCACAAACACTTTCACATTCCGAGCCAATGCCGTTTCAACTTTTTCAGAAAATCCGCCGGTATCGCCACTTTCCTTCGTTAGAATGGCATCGGGCGAAAAAAGATCTATCAGTTCTCCGGCATTTTTTTCATCCTCATAATATATGAGGTTAGACTCCGGAAAGCCGGTCTTGCGGACTTTTTCTTTCGACTCCCCGCGGTTCAGAATGCGGAAACGGGTGTCATGGTTTTTCCAGAATTCCTTGAGTTCAGAGATTGTCTGGACTCCGGTAAATGCCAGCAATCGGACAACTTTATTCTCTTTCATTTTCGTCACGGCATCCTCATAACCATCACACCATACAACTTCCGGATCCGCAATTTCCGGATATCGGCGTTCGATTCTTACTGCCGGAATTCCGAGTTGCTCCGAAACTTCCGCAATCGTGGAATGAAGATGGGTGGCAAAAGGATGAGCGGCATCTATGATTATTCTTATTTTGTTGTCCCGGCAGAAATCAATCATCTTCATTCTGGTCATTTCGCCCGAGATATGCCGTCCGTGGGCACATTCCACTTCCTGAAGGGGACTTCGAGTGGAATAAAAATATTTCCCCTCCCCTTCGTCGAGCGTTTTGACGGCTATCCGTCCCTCCGTGGTTCCTCCGAAAACAAGAATCATTTTCTGAACAGATGTTTGAAGCTGTCGGCATAGAGTCTTGAAAGGCCTTCGCGGTTGTCGATCGCCTCGCCTACCACCAGAAGTGTGGTGAGCGTAAGATTATTCTCATGCACAATCCGGGCGAGATCCTTAAGCACGCCGCGATAGATTTTTTCTTCCTTCCATGTGAGCTTGTAGCAAGCAGCCACGGGAGTATCGGGAGGATAAGACATCAGCAGTTCTTTCTGCACCTCATCGACTATGCCGGCACTCAGATAGATACACATCGTGCTCCGGGAAGCCGCAAGTTTGTGCAATTGTTCATTTTCCGGCATCGGAGTCCTGCCGCCTCCGCGGGTGAGGATAATGGTCTGGACCTTCTCGGGGATCGTGAATTGCGAGCGCAATGCAGCGGCTGCCGCCTGAAAGGATGATATGCCGGGAGTGATATGATACGACATTCCGAAACGGTCGAAAAATGCCATCTGCTCCTGTATGGCGCCGTAGATACACGGGTCGCCGGTGTGCAGACGCACCACTAGCTGGTCACGGTCGTAAAATTCTTTCATCAGTTCAAACTGCTCTTCGAGATTCATCGAGGCAGAACTTCTCACCACGCATCCGGGCTTTGCGCAATATGTTAATTCCACAGGCACCAGACTGCCCGCGTAAAGGATGAGATCGGCGCGTTCCAAAAACCGGCGTCCGCGGACCGACACAAGATCCGGATCGCCGGGCCCGGCTCCGACTATTTCGATATGGCCTCCTCGCAGTGCGTTCCGGTCGATGGAGACGGCAAACGTGAAATCGGAACCTTCGGAAAGCCTACCTTTCTGTTTCTCGAGAATGAGTCTGCCTCCTCCGGATGCCTTTAGGGCACAGCTCTCGGCAACTCCGGCCACTCCCGTCACTTCCCTCACTTTCTCCGACGGATTGGGGACATCAATATCCTTGAGTTCTTCGGGGGTATAGATATTGCAAAATTCTATATTTTTCCATTTCCCGAACCCGGCAATTATAGCTTCATCTTTTTTGATATCTATCGTAGAGACTGTTTTAATTGCTTCGGGAGAGATTCCGTGCCCGATCAGACAACGCTCTATATATTCCGGCACTCCCTCCGGATCGCTGTCACGGCGGCAACCTATCCCTAGATTCAGAACCCTCGGACGATAATAAAGTATAAAGCAATTGGATTGATAAAGATAGTGGGTCACCGCGATGATAAGCCGATAGCCTTCCTTGATCTCTTTTATTATCTCCACGTTAGGCGGCAGCAATTCCTCCATCATGGAAGTGCCACGGTCATGAATATCGAGCAGCAGTCCCACGCGCCGGCCATTGACAAGCGTGGCTATCGCCCTGTTCATCTCCTCATGTCCGGCTTCGCAAATCCAGCCGTATTGCCGTGCAAGTGTGTCGAGCGCCCAGTATCCTGTGTTGTCGCTCTGGGTGGTGATCACAGCACGGGCGCCGATAACCCGGGCCACTTTCAGGCAGACCTCATTCGCCCCTCCTATATGACCCGACAACACCGGAATCGCATTCCGGGCGGCACTGTCCACACACACCACCGCCGGATCCGTATATTTGTCTTTTATGAAAGGAGCTATTTTACGGACGCATACCCCGAGGGCCCCGATGAAAACAATCGAGCGGCTGTTTCCGAACAATTCCGCATTAAAATCTTTGAGCGGCTTGATTATGAAATCACCGAGCTCTTCCTGAATCTTTGCCGCCAGTTCGCGACCTTTCTCGTTGAGATAGATTATATGTTTCATATCGCCTTCATTATCGTTATCGGATTGTGCGCATCAAGTTGCAGACAATGGGTTTCAGCCACTCTTCTACCGCACTTTTCAACTGCCGAAGCAAACGCTTTGCAACTCTCATCGCTCACTGAATTAAACACAACGCTGCCGCCGGGACGCAGATAGCAGAAAATCCTCCCTACAATCTCTTCGAGTTTTCCGCCATGGCCGCCGATAAACACCGCATCGGGCCGGGGGTATCGGCCAAGGTCGCATTCCATGAAATCAGATATAACCCCCTCAATTCCGGGAGCGCCGAACCGGCGGCAATTTTCAGCCAGCAGCTTTCGCGATTCCTTCCTCCGCTCGAAAGCAATGACATCAAGATCGGCAAAATTCAGTTTTGCCTCTATCGAAACCGAACCGGTGCAGAACCCGATATCCCACATTGTTGATTTTCCATATAAATCCAGCATGGCCAGCGACAGCAGACGCACCGGCATTTTTGTTATCATGTTTACTCTCCCCTCAAGATGGCTGAAAAGATCTTCAGGGATGCCTAAAAAACGCTTTCGCGGCTCCAAGAGTCGCAGTATCAAACAATTGGGCATTCTGAATACGCGCCCGGCAGCATCCTGAAGCGGGAATGTTCCGAACGACTCCGATTTATTGCCGAGACATTCGCCTACAATTATCTCATAGTTTGAATAACCATATTCAAGCAACCTGGACGCGATTTGGGCAGGACCTTTCTTTCGGTCGGTCAGCACCCCTATGAGCCGCTGATTCCTGATCAGCGCGGAATCGAGATTCTTCCACGGACGTCCGGTGAGCGACACATTGACCATTTCGGAATATGGAAGCAACATTTTATGAGCGAGAAGCTGCAGGGAATTGAATGACGGAAACAGAATCATCTCCGCATCGGGAAATACACGCCGGAGCGTAACGGCAAACCCATAGAAAAGAGGATCTCCCGAAGCAAACACCACAATCCGCCTTGATCGGGCATATCGCTTATAAACATTTTCCAGAGGCACGGAAATGTCAACCCATTCCGCATTTTCCGGAAGAAGATGCGCCACAAGTTCATGATGCCGTTTTCCGCCGGAAAACAGATCCCCTTTTTCTATCGCGGCTATTATTTCCGGACCAAACGACTGTTTGTCGCAATCCGATAAGCCTATCACCGTAAAAAACCTATCAGACATCTCTTCCCGGTTTTAACTGTTCGGCGTCGGGCCAGCAAAGAATGGAGTTCACAAGCGTTGCCGCAAGATTGCTTCCTCCTTTGCGCCCCTCGACTATAATTTTTGGAATATCGGCAAACGGCTTTATCATGTGCTTGCTCTCGCAGACATGCACGAATCCTACGGGAGCGGCTATTATACCGCAAGGGGAGGCTTTTTTATGACGTATGAGACTGCAAAGCTCCATGAGGGCCGTCGGCGCGTTTCCGAATACAAACAAAGCATCCGGATGCTCTTCGGCAGCAAGTCTTATTCCTGCCTGAGTCCGGGTGATCCTCTTGGATTTGGCAAGCTCTTCGGTTGGGGGGTCGTTGAGATAACATTTCACTTCGAGACCGAGACGGCTCAACGCTCCTTTCCTTATGCCGGAAGCAGCCATTGTCACGTCGGTGACAATTGTCCGCACTCCTCCGGCCGTCAAAGCCGTAAAAATACGTTCCACCGCATTTTCGTCTACTTTCAGGATTTTCTCCATCTCAAAATCCGCGGTGGTATGGATGGCATGCAACAGAGGCCATTTGCAACCTATCGAAATATCCGGATTCGCAAGTTCTTTCTCTATGGTGCGGAAACTTTCAATCATAATTGTCTGTCCCGGACATTTGCCACCTGCCGGTTCCTCCCTGTAATAGCCTCTGGGAGTGATGACTCGGCCGCCCCATTGATATGATTGCGAATTCCCGATTATCACGACCGTGAACATATCCACGTCCTCAGGATCAAAATCGCGAAGTGAGCACACCTTTATATCCTCCTCTTCCCGACCGGCCTGACGCACATATCCAACAGGCGTTTCAGGATCACGGACTTGCAAAAACAATTCCTTCAACCTATATAGCTGCCAATAGCGGCCTGTGCTTTTGGGATTATATATGGCCGTTACGAAATCCGCATCCGCAGCGGCTTTTATCCGTTTCTCGATAACAGCCCACGGGGTCATGAGGTCGCTGAGCGATATCACGCAGAAATCATGCCCGACCGGGGCTCCCAGCAATGAGGCGGCCTTCTGAAAGGCGCTGATTCCTGGAACAACCTCTACCTCCGCCTCTATCCCTTTCGAACGCAACATCTCATAGACCAGGGGAGCCATTCCGTATATTCCGGAATCACCCGAGCTTATCACGCAGACATTTCTTCCGCTCCCTGCTATTTCCACGGCCTTTTCAATGCGTTTCCGCTCCTGTTTCATGCCATTCTCCACTATCACGACATCTTTTTTCAAGAGATGGGATATGAAGGGAATATAATAACTGTATCCGACCACTATATCGGCATCGCGCAATGCTTCGACAGCCCTCGATGTCATATCTCTTTCATGACCCGGACCTATGCCTATCACCGTCATCTTATTTTTCATTTCTGCTGATTTTTCATTTCTGCTGAAAAGTTTTTATATCAATTCCCGCACGACGTCGAGCAAATATTCTATCGACTCGACAAGGCGCCCGTTTATTCTATAGCCATTGTCGTCGACTTCGATCATGATTTCTCCCGTCTTTTCGGGCGACGCATCGATGCCCAGTCTCGCAAGTGCCTTTTTCGCCATGTTATACCGTGGCCCCCCGCCGATGAGCCTTACATCCGTTCCCATTTTATTGCAGATTCTGAAGAGTCCGCTTTCACGATCGAACATCACTCCCTCGCGATGAAAATATCTCCCCATCGCTCCCTCAAGCGCCAGATCTTCAGGCGTGCCGATCGTCACTCCGTGAAGCTTATCCAGCAACCATACCTTATCCGCTATCTGAAGAGCCAGCTCCAGATCATGGGTCGATAGAAAAACTGTCTTTCCCTTTTCCCGGGCGAGTCGCTGAAGCAACTGCATTATCTCCACTTTGCTCGGATAATCGAGAAAGGCTGTCGGCTCATCAAGGAAAATCACCGGCGTTTCCTGCGCAAGCGCTTTTGCTATCATCACCTTCTGACGCTCTCCGTCGCTCAAGGTCTGGATCATTCGCTCGCTGAGATTTTCGATTCCTACAAGCTTCAACGATTCCTCCACAATACGTTTGTCGCTATCATGCATATGTCCCCAGAAGCCGGTATAAGGACTGCGGCCCATCCCGACAAGTTCCCCGACCGTCATATTATTGAGGTTAAGTTTCTCGGTGAGCACCACTCCAATCACTTTGGATAGCTCTGAATCGGAATAGTCCGACAACGGGAGCCGCTCTACGAATATTTCCCCGTCGATTGGCGGAAGAAACGCGGTGAGAGTCTTAAGCAGCGTGGATTTGCCCGCTCCATTCGGGCCGAGAAGGCAAGTCAGTTCTCCGGAATAAAGCAATGCGTTTATATCCCGGGTTATGACCGTTGTCTTGCCTGAAGTCCTGTAGCCTGTTGACAAACCGTCAATCCTGATGGTTTCGACTTTCTGCCTCATATTTCGCTCCTTCGTTTATTGAACAATACCCACATCACGACAGGAGCCCCAACCAGCGCTGTCACCGAATTCACGGGGAGCGCGCCTTCGAACCCGGGCAACCGTGCTATCAGATTGCAAAGCAACGCAAGAGATGCGCCGCCAAGCAGAGATGCGGGAAGTATCGTGGCATGGTTCGATGTATGAAAAAGACCTCGACAAATATGCGGCACTGCCAGACCTAAAAACACTATGGGGCCGCAATAGGCGGTGACTACCGCCACCAATATGCCGGAACATCCTATTACAAGCAGTCTTGCCCGCTTGATATTGAGTCCCAAATTGCGCGCATAGGAATCGCCGAGCAACATCAGGTTCAGCGTCTTTATCAGGAAAAATGCCGAAGGGAGAAGAATAAGCATGAGAATGATGAATACCCATGTCTGCCCCCCCGACACACGGGAAAAGCTTCCGAGTCCCCAGATCACATAGGCGCGAATGTCTTCCTCGGCGCTGAAAAACTTCAATACGCCGATAATCGCATTCGCTATATATCCGATCATGACTCCCATTATCAGCAACGTCACATTTCCTCTGACTTTTCCGGCTACAAAGGCTATCAGAGCCATAATCAGCAACGAGCCGACAATGGCCGACAATGTGATCGTCACTTCTCCGATGACGCCGAGTTTACTCAAGGCTATGCCGCCGATACTGCCCGACAGCAACACCACGCATGCCACACCGAGACTCGCACCGGAGCTGATGCCGAGCACCGACGGGCCGGCCAGCGGATTGCGGAACACAGTCTGCATCAACAGACCGCTGACGCCAAGACCGGCCCCGGCCATCATCGCCGTAAGTGCCTGTGGCAATCGCGACTTCATCACGATATTAGCCCATATCCTGTTGTCATGCTCTGCCCCCGCCAGGATGTCGATAACATCTCCCGCCGGTATCCTCACCGTTCCCAATAAAAGATTCAGTATGAGAAACACCATTATTGAAATTATCAACAACAGCATCAGTGCAATCCTTCTCTTGCTGTTCATTTCAACAGATGGTAATAACCCGGCTTGTGATCGGGAAGTATTTCAGGATGAAACACATGGATAAAATCGGCAAGCACAACCTCGGGCTCCACCGGCATCTTCTCATAGAATGGAACCTCTTTCATATTGCAATATATCACGCCATGTTTCTTCCATGCGTCAAAATCGGTGTATCTGTTATCCTGCTCTTTGAGCGCATCATAGCCGAAATCTCCGTCGAAACTGTTGACAATGCGCCAGTAATCGGCATTGGCTGCATTTGTATATACCGTCTCGTAATCCAGAGTCACACCGCCCGATTCAGTGTTATCCTTAAGGAAATAATCGCCGCCGGCATCCCTGAAAAGCTGCGCGAGGAAGCTTTTACCTCCTACCGCATACCAGTTGCCGCCTCTCATCTCCCCGCTGAATACTGTAGGACGGCTCTCGACAGTGTCGACCATCGCCTTCAGTTTATTATATCGTTCCTCGATAGCGCTGAATTCTTTATTGGCCTTGACCGTGTTGCCTGTCAGCAATCCTATCACCTTTATCCATTCTGCCTGCCCCAGCGGTGTGAGCTCTTTATAGCCGAGATGCGGTATCATCGGTATGTCCACATTGCGGATCGCATCATAACCTCCTCTCTTAAATGGCGATATGAATATCACGTCGGGGTTAAGCGCCATTATCACCTCATTGTCGAAATTGCCTTCGATTCCGATTTTATGAGTCTTTCCCTCTTTGAGCCGGCGGTTCATCTTTTCATTATGCAGATGGCGCGTGCTTGTTATGCCCACAACCTTTTCGGGAATGTCGAGCTTCAGGAAATTTGACAATTGCAAGGAAGTCATACATATTGCCGACTTTATCGGAATTTCCAGACGGGTATATCCTTCG
>URNY01000056.1 GCA_900549375.1 uncultured Bacteroidales bacterium
GCACTTAGAATCGGGGCACTTAGAATTTCGGCACGGAAAGGCATCGGTATGGAAGAATTGCGGCTAAAGCTTGTAGATATGGCGAGCAACGATTACAATCCCGAGAGCGATATCATGCTCACTAACAGTCGCCACTATTCCGCCGTGACGAAAGGCATCGCCTCGCTGCGCAGAGCCCGAGAGGCCCTCGACACCGGCCTCTCCGCCGATTTCATCGCTCAGGACGTTCGCGAAACCCTGCATCACCTCGGCTCGCTGACCGGCGCCATCACCACCCCCGACCTTCTCGCAACCATCTTCTCACGCTTCTGCATCGGCAAATGACTATATAGTTAGAAACGATTACAATTTAGCATAATCTGTTAGTATGGCACTCTTTACGGGGTGCCATTTTTGTTGTCGCATTACTCGGTTTTTACCGTTTCTGCTCGATTTTACGCCCATTTTTGTATCCCGATTGTATCTCGTGAGCCAATCGGGGCTATCACGTCAGCGAGGTAGTAGAGGATTTAGACACCCTTAGACGCCAATAGACGCGGTTAGACACTTTTAACAGAATATTAACAGAAATAACAGCGTAAAATGAGCAGCACAATCGAAATTACGAAGACCTGTGAATGGTGTGGCAGCACGTTCACAGCGAGAAAATGCACGACCCGCTATTGCTGTAAAAGATGCGCGGAACACGCCTACAAGGACGCGAAGCGCAAGGAGCATGTCGAGCGGGAACAAGCCAAGGCATCATCGCCACAAATGAGCGATGACAAACGCCTGTTCATCACTCCGGCACAATGCGCCAGACTCCTCGGTGTATGCCGGGCTTCAATCTACAATTATCTCGCCGCAAACTCTATCCCTTGTTTCCAGTTCAAGGGCAAAACACTTATCAGCAGGGAGAGCCTTAATGCTCTTTTCGATGGTTCGCACCTATACCAGTTGCGTCCGGCAAAAGAGAAACAGCCGATAACGGAGTTCTATACCACGAAAGAAGTGCTGGAGAAATTTGGCATCAGTAACTCATGGTTATTCAAGGCGGCGAAAAAAAACAACTTTCCGAAATTTATCCAGCGAGGCAAAACGCTCTGGAACAAACCTCATATCGACCGATTCTTTGCCAAGTCAGCACCCAAAGAAGATATTTCCGATTGGTACACGGCAGCGGAGATACAGGAGCGTTATGGCATGACGCTCTCGGCAATCTATAGTCTCGTGTCAAAGGAGCGTATTCCCAAAAAGAAAGTCGGATGCGAGGCGAGATATTCAAAATGGCATTTCGACAAAGCCAAAGGTGTTGCCGTCAATGAGCCGGACACCTACACCATGCAGGAGGCAATGGCAAAATACAGAATGACCCGCGACCAACTTTACCATTATATCAAGACCTATTGCATAAGTAAGGTTAAGGTTGGCAGAATCATAAAAATATCCAAGCAAGAGCTTGATAATCTGTTTGCTCCACCCAAGATATGATGCGGTGGATTTGTGGTGGACTATGGGTGGAAATGCCACAAAACCGGGTGTCTGAGTCCACTGTTTGAACACTTCCTACCTTCGCATCAAATCTTTTAATTCACAACGCACATGAATACATGCACCAAAGTTTTCCTTCGCAAGAAGGCTATATCGGGTGGACGCATCTCGCTCTATCTCGATTTCTATCCTGCCATCCGTAATCCCCATACCAACCGGATGAGCCGCCGTGAAACCCTCGGCATCTATATCTACGCCTCGCCCAAGAATGAGCGCGAAAAACAGTTCAACGCCTCTATGGAGGAAAAGGCGGAGGCTATCCGTTGCCGCCGCTTCGAGCAACTTCTCAACGAGCAGTTTGATTTTCTCGACAAGGAGAAACTGCGTATGGACTTCCTCGCCTACTTCAAGCAGAAGTGCCGTCAGAAATATCAGAAATGGGATTGCGTTCTGCGCCATTTCACTATCTATTGTAAGGGCAAATGCACTTTCGGCGACCTTACTGTGGATTTCTGCAAGGGGTTCCGCAATTATCTTCTCACAGCCCAGCGTCAGCGCAACAACGGCAAGGGACCAATATCCCATAATTCTGCTGCGGGCTACTGGTCTACATTCCGCGCTCTGCTGAAAATCACCTATCAGGAGAAATATATCCGCGAAAATCTCAATGACTTTCTGGAAAAGATTGAGTGGAAGGAGGTCAAGAAGGAGTTTCTTACACTCGTAGAAGTCAAGCAACTTGTCGCCACTCCCTGCAAGATACCCGTTCTAAAACAAGCTGTGCTGTTCAGTTGCATGACAGGGCTACGAATCAGCGACATCCTGCAACTCTCATGGGAACATATCCAGATGGGTCAGGACGGAGGCTATCTAATCCGTCTCTGCACCGAGAAAACGGAAGAAGAAACGAATCTCCCCATCAGTGATGAAACACTGGCTCTGTGCGGAGAGCGTTCAGAAGGCCTTGTTTTCAAAGGTCTGAAACGCCACATGGTCAACCATCCTCTGAAAGAGTGGATAAAGTCTGCCGGATTAACCCGACGCATCACTTTCCACACGATGCGCCACAGCTTCGCCACGCTCCTTGCAGCCAACGGTGTTGACATCCTGACTATAAGCCGAATGTTGACCCATAAGAGCGTCAAGAACACCCAAATCTACGCAAAAGTCGTAGATGAACGGGCACGAGAAGCATCTCAGGTCATTTCGCTGAAATAACACTCATTCCTAAATCGATAGAGTGCAATTCCATTGATTTGGAGTGGCACTTAATTTTTCCGGTGAACATCATTGGGGTTGTGTTCGTTATAAAAACTGATGAAATTTTTACAATAATTAAACACTGAATGAGAAACGGACACCTCCCCGACCACTGGCAGATATGGCTTTGGATAGGCATAGCTGCCCTGATTCTCGCCGCAGTTGCCCGCCAATATGCAATCGACATCAGAGGAATGAGTGGCTTTAATGCCAATCTTATCTTCCTCGGTGTTTTTGTTGTATTCGCTCTGCTGTATCTCGCTTTCCAAGAGTTTATTTCCCGTACTCTTGGCACGGCATTAGTAAAATGTCTTGAAAAGCTGTTCAAATGGCTCGGCTTCAAACAACGTGAGCCGGAAAATATTGAACCTGTATCCATCCCGGAAGAAATCCCTGAAACATCTCCGGCTCCTGCCCCGATCCAACAACCGCAACCGTCCATCACAACCGAGACGACACCACAGAACGGTATAGTCAAGATTGAGACTCCGACGCCAAAGAAAATCGTCATAGACTACGAAGGTCGGCGCGAGGAAGCAAAGAAACGACAAGAGGACAGAGCCTATGAAAAAGAGGCGAATGTAATTCTCTACGTCGGTTATACGATGTCTCCATTCGTTGACAAGGAAGTCGTGGAGAAAATTATCAATATCGTGACTGAGTTTATCCATTCCTCCGGCGTACCTGATTTTTCAGAGGACATGGCAATTCGGCTCCCTGCTGAACTCACCACATCCGACATGATGCACTTTGGGTGGAACATAGCCAAGCCGTTCAATAAATATAATCTGCACACGGCACATTTTCTTAAACAAGCGTTCCCATACACGTTCAAGGATGTCGAAGTCTGCACCATCGAGAGAAAGCTGACATGCAACGGGACGCAAGGCAGAATAAAAATCGACAAAAATGTTGGTAACTTCAAAATTCCGGATGAAAACGCTGAGGTGGAAACACCCACCGACAAAGCAACCGTGAAAACGGTCTCGGAAAAGAAGCCGAAAAAGCCGAAAAAAACATCAAACTCCGCCAAAAAGCCAAAGAGAGCGATAAGCGCGATGGAAGCAGCACTGCTTGACATGGGTCTTGACCCTGACGGGTTTGATAATGAAGTATTTGAAGACTCAGACGGATATAGTTATGATACCGGGTGGTAATCGGGTGGACTGACGGTGGAAATGCCTCTTATCCCGGTGCTTAATTCCACCATTTAAACACTTCCGTACTTTGCTGGCGAATTCACATAAAGGTGGGTTCGCCAGCATAAATGTTAAACACATCCATTACATTCGATGAGCTGCCGGGTGCAGTGTCATCGCTGGTCAATCTCGTAAGGGAATTGGCCAATGAGGTGAGGGAGCTTCGCGCTCAACTCACCTCCGAGAGAAACAACACGAAGTCCAACTCCAGATTTATCGGTATCCCCGAAGCCTGTGAGATATTGGGCAAGGCCAAATCCACGGTCTATCGCCTCGCTAATGAGGGCAAGGTGCCGGCATATAAAGTGCCGGGCGAAAAGGAATGGCGTTTTATCGAGAGTGAGCTTGTAGCCCATGTAAAGGAGAACAAGCGGCAGTCGTCTATCCTTTCTTTCGCCGAGATGGAAGCTGAGATCAGTCGCGGCACACGCGCCAAATCATCTTATCGCCGATAGCCTATGGAGATGTCTGTTGACCCGATGCTCGTACTCGGCAAAGCCGTCGATATGAGCGTAAGCATCCGGGGCGGGGATTTTCCTCTGGGAGCATTGCCGATGATGATTCAGAGAATCGTCAGGGAAGCGCATGACTGTTACGGCTATCCTGTGGATTATCTTGCAGGGGCCATGCTTGTGGCTGTCGGACTTGGTATAGGCAACACTCATTTCGCAAGGCTCAAAGGGAAATGGGATGAGAGTGCCATACTTTTCATGGCTCTTGTCGGAAGACCGGGAGCCTGCAAGTCTCATCCGCTGAATTTCGCCATCAGACCGTTCACCGAGCTGGACGGTGTGGCAACACGCGCCTATGTCAAGGCGTGTGAGGAATACGAGCGCCAGCGCGAGTTGCCGATAAAGGAACGCTCAGAGCCACACCCTGTCGTCCCTGTCTGCAAAAGGTTCCTAATTTCAGATGCGACACCCGAAGCTATGCTGCTTATCCACTCGCAGAATCTGCGCGGCATCTGTATGTGGAACGACGAACTTGCGGGCTGGTTCAAGAATTTCAACCGATACAACAAAGGCTCCGATGAAGAATACTGGCTAAAGTTGTTCAACGCAAATCCGTCGTTCTCCGACCGCAAGGGTGTGAAGAACTCGGTCTATATCAGCCGCCCTTTCATCTCGGTGGTGGGGACTATCCAGAACGGTATTCTCAACGAGCTTGCACAGGGCAGCCGCTCGTCAAACGGTTTTATCGACCGCTTGCTGTTCGTCATGCCCCACAATCAGGACAAACAGCCGTGGAGCGACAAAGAGCCGTCTTTCGACATAGAAGCAGCATGGGCTGGGATTATAGAAAGGCTCGTCGCTATTCCGTACGAAACGGATACAGACGGAAATGTCATAGCCAACATTTTACCCTTTGCGCCGGATGCGAAAGCGAGACTTTACGAATGGCAGCGTCGGAACACCGAGGAATGTAACCGGGAGGAATGTGATGTCCTCAAAGGGGTTTACAACAAATTCGATTTCCATGCCATACGGTTCTGCCTGATATTGCAGATGGCGAGATGGGCCTGCGGCGAAGTTGACAGAAAGGAAATAGACCTTGTATCGGTAGAGAACGCCATATCGCTCGTGGATTATTTCAAGTCCACCGCCACAAGGGTGCAGGGAATTATCCGCGATCTGTCGCTGTCGGAACTGCAAAGGGCTGTCATCATGGCTCTGCCCGATGAGTTCACCACAGAGCAGGGAGTGGAGATTGCATCAGCCAACTCCATGCCAGAGCGCACATTCAAGGATTTTATCCGGAGATTTACCGGGATTCACTTTCAGAAAGTCCGTCATGGCGTTTATTCCAAACTGTGACCGTAACCCCGCATTTTCTGCACTTTCTGCATTTTCCCCCAGCAAAAGGCGGATAATGCGGAAAATGCAACCCTAATCCCGGATGATCTATGAACGCACACCGATTCATTCTCCAGCCCTATAAGGGAGTGGCGACACGGCACACTTGCCCTGCCTGCCACAAGAAACGCTGTTTCAGCCGCTACATCGACACCGAGAAACAAATCTTGTTTCCTGATGATGTCGGCAGATGCGACCATGAGCAGAGTTGCGGTTACCACCTTACGCCAAAGGAATACTTTGAGCGCAATCCGGAGGCGAAGCCATTACGCTCCGATTTCGCCACTCCGTCAGCATGGCGAGCCAAGCCGACCGAACAGCGAAAGCCAACATCTTTTATCGCGTCAGAGACTGTTTCGCAGACTCTGCACGGATATGGGAAGAACAATCTCTATCTGTTCCTCCGCTCCAAGTTCGGAGCCGAGGACGCGCTCCGTCTGATGAAGGACTACCGAGTAGGCACATCGAAGCACTGGCCGGGGGCATGCGTGTTCTGGCAGACCGATATTAAAGGTTGTGTTCGCACCGGTAAGGTCATGCTCTACAATGCTGAAAACGGCAAACGTGTCAAAGAGCCTTTCAATCATGTGACTTGGGTTCACTCATTGCTACGGTTACCCGATTTCAATCTGCGTCAGTGCTTTTTCGGCGAGCATCTCTTGCCGATGAACCGAGGCAAACCGGTTGCCATTGTCGAGAGCGAGAAGACCGCTCTTGTGGCGGCGTATTACCTGCCGGAATATGTGTGGCTGGCAACAGGTGGTAAAAACGGTTGCTTCAATGCCGACGCGCTCCGTGTTCTCCGGGGCTGTCAGGTTATCCTCTATCCAGATATTGGCGCGACCGACCAGTGGCGACAGAAGCTGAGTTTGTTACGCTATCTCGGTATCGAGGCAAGCATCTTCAACTTCCTTGAAGAAGTTGCCACCGATGACGAGCGAACAGCCGGACTCGACATAGCAGATTATCTGCTGCAAATCGAGCCTGACCAAGCGATACTGCAATCAATGATACGCCGCAATCCAATTTTGCAGAAACTCATAGATGATCTGCAACTCACTCTTGTGTCAGTTGAACGGTACAACCCAGATACTGATACTATTCACAAACCCTCAAAAACTGATAAATCATGACTGCAAAGAAATCTCCGTCAACAACCGCATCCAAGTCAACCGAGTTGACCGATGCACCCGAATCCAAAGTATCAACCATCAAACCACAAATTATTATGCAACCGGATAACTCCATCAACTCAACTACCACTATCAATGCTGTAAACAGTGACAACGCTGTCGACAGCACTTCTCCTGCCTACACAGACAATCTGTTTGGCAACGAACAGACGGCAACGGAGGCAACAGCCGTAACCGACACTACCGAGCCACCGAAGCAACAGCGCGTGGGAAAGCAGCAGCGCAAATCGGATTACGCCGACTTCAAGGCGACCTATCTCACTCCGTCCAAACTGATGAAGCGTCACCCTGTCAACATCGAGGACAGCGTATGGGCGAAGCTCGAACGCATTGCCCGTATCCTCGGCGACCGCTACACTACGGTCGGCAGCTACATCAATGCCGTCCTTGTCGAGCATCTGAATCTATATGCAGACGACATCGAAATCTGGCGCAAACTATGAGTGCTTGATTGCAACCATATACATACACATGTTCATACACATGATTATACACATGTTCATACACATGAATATTCACATGGTTATATAAGTTATTTTGACCGCATAAAAGCCCTTTAGTTTCGCGCATCTCGAAACTATCGATAGGGTTCGGAATTGGAGGGAGCGAGTTTATGTTTTCGTATTACAAGTAATCCTCAAACGACTCGCTCCCCTCCGCTCCCGATGGTCACACAACCCAAACACAAACGAATCATGAAGAAAGCCAATTCCAGACCCTCGAAGGGTCGTCCCAAGCTTCCGGCAGATGAACGCAAGTCAATCATGGTGCCGGTGAAATTCGACATAGACCAGTATCAGATTATGATGGACAAAGCTCTTGTGGCAGGTCTCAACCGCTCGGAATACGTCCGTCAATCCGCACTGCACTGTAAGGTGGTGGAGCGACTGAAACCGAAAGATGTAAAGGCTATCCGTGATCTTCAGGGCATCGCTGAAAACCTCAACCGCACGGCTAGATTTGTTGGAGCTATCGTGAAAGGTGGAGCGACGGAAGAGCAGTTCGTCCGCACATATAGGGAGATAATCCAGTGTAAAGACTTCGTTCTTTCGCTTATAAAAATCTACAGAAACACCTCCGACAGCGTATGATGGGAAAGATTTCAAAAGGAGGCAGTTTCGGCGGTTGTGTCGATTATGTCACCCGCAAAAAGAAAGACAAACCGGACGGTTCACCCTGCGATGAATGGCGTCTTATCGACTGTAAGGACGTTTCTGTTATCGAGGGTCGAGAGGGAATTATCGAATCTTTTGAAGATAATCTTGCGCTTAATCCATCCCTGAAAAATCCTGTCGGACATATATCTCTTAACTTTCATGCCAATGATAAAGACAAGGTTGACGATAACACGATGGTGGAGATTGCCCAAAGATACATGGATAAAATGGGCATCACAGATACCCCTTACATCATTGTCCGTCATCTTGACAAGGATTATCCCCACTGTCATATCGTATTCAGCCGCATCAACAATCATGCCGAAACCATTTCGGACAAGAATGATTTTGACCGCAACAGAGCAGTCTGTCTTGACTTGACAAAGGAGTATGGATTGCATATTTCGGAAGGCAAACGGCAAACGAATGTCAACAAATTGCGTGGCGCTGAAAAGATACGCTACGAAATTTTCAACGCCGTTGACTCGGTTTGGAATGATAAATCCGTACACACATTCGAGCAGTTCGAGGCGCGGTTGAATGCAGGCGGAGTCGGTATTGAATACAAATACAAACGAGGCAGCCACGAACCGCAAGGACTATGGTACACAAGAAAAGGAAAGCGGTTTGCGGCATCGAAGATTGACAAACGTTTCAGTCTTGGCAACATCACCAAGCATCTCGCCGCCAACAAACCGCTGCATCCGCAGTCAAGATGGATGTATGCCGACGGTTCGATTCTGCCGATTTCCGCGTACAAAGGAGTGAAACTCACCTCGCAACAGATTAAGGATTATGTAGCGGGCAATGCCGTAAGGGTTGACGTATGTGCTGGGAATCCCTCAACAGTATATATAAAATTCGACCCTCAGCGAATGGTGCCGGTTGTGTATTCGTCGAATCCGGACTCGGCAAGACAGACCGCATCACAATCTCATGACACCGGCTTTAGATTGTCCCATGCTTCTGCCGGAAGTCCGCAATCACAAGACGAAGGATTCGCTTATGGCTCTGCACTACCCGATAACTTCAAACTGTGGCTCAGCCGTCATCCCGGCATGACCATTGATGAGGCAATCTCTCGCTATCGGGAAGAACAGAAGGCAAAACGCCGTCGCCAAGGTCCCAAACTACACTAACCTCAACGCCGCCGGGAGAAATTTCTCTCGGCGGCGTTTCTGCCTCTAAACAGCTCTTTGCGAGCGAATATCATAACATTTTTGGACGCATTCGATTGTCACCTCAGAAATTTTCACTAATTTTGCATACTAAGCAATAGTATGTGAAATGACCAAGATTATCACGACATAACGGCGAAAGCCGTAAACAAATAACATTGGAAGCTCCAACGTAGTCGCTTAAAGGCTTTGGTCAGCCTCGCATAACTGCGCTGGAGTTCTCTTTAATATTATAAATGAGCACTAAGTTCTTCAATAATACACCATCTAATACTCTATTCCTTAAATTAAAAGGTATAGCGTCAGAAATGGCCTCTTTTGACCGATTTCTTGCAGTCGTCGGATTCTTTCGGTCATCAGGTTATTTTAAACTTAGAGAAGAACTAGGTAATGTGCCAGAGATAAAAATATTGGTGGGCATCAACATTGACAATATCTTTAGAAAGCACAACAAGGCATTATTGATGCTGGAGAATGAGGATAAGGCTCGTGAGATATTCAGCAATGACTTTGCGGAAGATATTGTAAATGCACATTATTCACCAGAGATAGAAAGAGGTATATTGCAAATGTGCGATGACCTTGTTTCCGGACGACTGCAAATGAGGATTCATCCGTCAAAAAATCTCCATGCCAAGTTCTATCTATGTTTGCCACAAACACATACTCCCAACTCAGACGGTTGGGTAATAATGGGATCATCGAATATATCTGAATCCGGTTTGGGCATAACTGTTGCTCCACGGTACGAGTTGAACGTGGCGATGAAGGATTTCGACGATGTAAACTATTGCCATGAACAGTTTGATATGCTGTGGAATGAGGCTATTGCTATAACTGCTGATGATATAAGCGCATATAAAAAGCAGACCTATCTTGGATATCAGCCTACACCATACGAACTATATATCAAAGTCCTGATTGAAGCATTTGGTGATCAGGTAGAAGATGATTTCACCATACAGCTCCCCGATGGGGTAAAGGAACTTAAGTATCAGAAAGACGCAGTAATCCAAGGTTATCAGATGTTGCTTCAGCATAACGGATTATTCCTTTCTGATGTTGTAGGTCTTGGCAAGACAATGATTGCTACAATGATAGCCAAAAGATTCATTGAGGCAAACGGAAAAAATACCAATATCTTAGTAATCTATCCCCCGGCTCTTGAAGAAAACTGGCGCAGTACATTCAAATTGTTTGGTATTAGTAAGAAAGCCCAGTTCATAACGAATGGCAGCTTAAAGAAAATCCTGGAGGGCAAAGACCAATACAAAGACAAAGAGGAGTTTGACCTTATCATCGTTGATGAGGCACACGGATTCCGGTCAGACCTCTCCGGAAAATATGATGAGCTGCAAAAAATATGTAAAGCACCTTGCTCTAATCAAGGATTGTTGAAATCATCACGTAAAAAAGTGATGCTTCTTTCTGCCACGCCCCTAAACAACAGACCGGAAGACCTCTTGAATCAGTTGCTTTTGTTTCAAGACAGTCAGCAATGTACTATTGATGGCGTTCCAAATCTGAAAGCATTCTTTGTTCCTAAAATATCGGATTACAAGAAGCTAATGAGGGAACGCGCCAGACGGGATGTTACTGCTGATGTTGAAAAGATATATGCGTCAATACGCGATGAGGTAATCGACAAGGTGACAATCCGTCGCACCCGCAATAATATCCTCAACGATCCGGATTATTGCCATGACCTTGAAGATCAAGGTATAATTTTCCCACATATACTTCCTCCGAATGAACTGACCTACCAATTAGGCGATTCTCTAAGTGAAAAATTCTATGCAACGCTGTCGGCACTTACTGATGAAGAGAATCTTGAGCATGTTGGCTATGCACGTTACCGAGCCATAGAATTTCTCAATCCGGAGTTTAGAGACCGTTATCCCCGAGCAAAACAAATAAGCCAAAGTCTTGCAGGTATATACAAGGTTCACATGGTAAAACGACTTGAGAGCAGTTTCCATGCTTTCAAGAAGTCGTTGGCTACTTTACTGCGCATCACATCTGACATGATAAAGATGTTTGAGCAGGATAAGGTCATCATTGCCCCGGAGCTAAACGTGAAAGCGTTACAGGCAAAGGATATGGAACTTGACGAGATTCTTGAACTTGCGATGGAAAAAGGATATAGCAAAGATGACATTCTCTATCATGCTTCCGATTTCCAGCCCGAGTTTATTGAAATGCTTAAGAAGGATAGGAGCATACTCAAAAAACTCAACGATGAATGGTCACAAGTCTCCGATGACCCTAAACTGGAACTGTTTATCAATAGTCTGCAAAACACTCTCCTATCGTCAGACATAAACCCGACAGGGAAACTGGTGGTATTCTCCGAGAGCGTGGATACGATTAAATTCCTGTACGATTATCTTCATAATACTATGGGGAGAGACGATGTGTTGTTGATCACCGCATCAAACCGCAATAAAAAGAAAGGTCAGGTCAAAGCCAATTTCGACGCGAATGTCTCGGCGGAAGAGCAGAAGAATGATTTTAACATCATTCTTACTTCTGATGTTTTGGCTGAAGGCGTGAATCTACATCGTTCTAATGTGATTGTGAACTATGACTCTCCTTGGAATGCCTCTCGTCTGATGCAGCGTATTGGACGTGTAAACCGAATTGGATCTGTTGCTCCTAACATCTACAACTTCATGTTCTATCCATCTCAGCAGGGGGATAAGGAAATTCAGCTTTACAAGAACGCGCTGATTAAGCTACAGAGTTTTCACTCGGCTTATGGAGAGGATGCCCAGATTTATTCGAGGGAGGAGATTGTAAAAGAGTTCAAACTGTTTGACAGCAACGTAAGAGATAGCATTGACAAGAAAATCGCATTACTCCGTGAGCTGCGAGACTTATACAACAATGACCGTGACCTCTATCACAAAATCAAAGCGTTACCACTAAAAAGCCGCGTCGGTCGTGATACCGGCAAACACCATGGTAAAACCATCGTGTTTGTATCCTCGGAGGTGAAAACCGAATTTTATCTTGCTGGTGCAGGGAATCCTGAGCCTATTGACTTCCTGACAGCAGTAGGTTATCTAAAGGCACGACCGGATGAGCAAGCGACTCCCATCCCAGAAGACGATTCGCATTACAGTCAGGTAAATCGAGCATTGGAAAAATACCGTCAGACTGTCATCGAGGTTCACGATGAGGCAAAGGTGGATGTCGCGACCCTCGACAAAACCGCTCAAGTGGCAGATAAATTCCTAAGAACGCTTTTACAGGTGTTTACCGACCCTATCATAACCGCTAATGTGAAAATTCTGCGTGGTTATCTTGGTCAGGGCACATATTCCCAGCTTCCGAGGGAGTTGAAAACAATATCGCAGGAATACAAAAATGACCGAATTAAAATCCGTGAATCTGAGTACAAGTTACAAAAGGCTATAAGTAAATTAGTTGATGAATATCACACTAATATAACAAGCGATTCCGTTAAAAAGGATGTAAGTGACCCTAAAATCATAATCTCCGAAACATTCATCTGACCCACATCATGGCATCATATAATAAGACAACGCTAAAGGAAATATTCAAATCGCCGTTCTCCGCTGAGACATGGCAGGAATTGCTGATTAATTTCTTCCACGCAAATCGTCTGCGAGTCAATCCTCAGCCGATTTCAGACCCGGAAGAAAAGTTGCAGGGATATTTTCTCGGTTCAATAGACACGCCTGATGGTTATTCAATTGGCTTGTTCAGATATGATGTACTTGATGGTAGTGTAACAAACCGTCGTGTGGGGTTGCGCAATCTCGTAAAGAAATTCATTAATGCGTCCTATGGAGAATTTGATGCCGCCCTTGTGGTATATGATGATTCCGAGAACTGGCGTCTTTCGTTTATTTGCGACATAAAGGATGCCGCAACCACCCCGAAACGCTACTCTTACGTTTTCGGAGACCCAACAATGCAATATCATACCCCCGCTGAACGCTTTCTTACATTACAGGCAAAAGGAATCGACTTTACAAACCTTCGAGACGCATTTTCGGTAGATGCGTTGAGCAAGCAGTTCTTTGATGAATACCGTGAGCTTTATGCCGATTTTGTACAATATATAACGGGCAAACGATATGTCAAAGAGAAAGGCAAATGGGTTGAGAAAAGGCAGGCGGAAGAAAGCGAGCTGTTTGCTGACACCTTTGCCTCCGATGAAAAACTGGTGCGTGACTATATCAAGAAGATGTTTGGCCGCATTGTATTCCTATACTTCCTCCAGCGTAAAGGTTGGATGGCTGGCAACAAGAACTACATGCACGACCTTTTCGTCAAATCCGAAAAAAAAGACAACTTCCTTGACGGCGTGTTAGAGCCATTGTTCTTCGATTTGCTGAATACTAAGCCGGAACTGCGTCCATCGTCATCAAGGAACCTCCCCGGCAGTGAAAATATACCATATCTTAACGGCGGACTCTTTGAGAAAGATGATGTAGATCCGGAAAGATGCGTTTTTCCTGCCTCTTATTTTGAAAGATTATTCGGTTTTCTCGATAGCTATAACTTCACTATCGATGAAAACGACACAGAAGACGCGGAAATCGGCATCGACCCGGAGATGCTCGGACGTATCTTTGAGAACCTTCTTGAAGACAATAAAGACAAAGGGGCATTCTATACTCCGAAAGAAATCGTTGATTATATGTGCCGCGAATCACTCATAGCCTATCTCAATAATGGCTACGAGAAGAAAGCACATCCCCTTATCCGAAAGTTTATCGAAACAATTGATCCTGAGATTCTGACTCCTGAACAAAGGATGAAACTGCTGCGCAAGCTTGTCGATGTTAAGATTTGTGACCCGGCCATTGGCTCTGGGGCATTCCCTATGGGTCTCGTCAATCTTCTTTCACGTATATTCATCGCGTTGAAACCCGACTCAGACCGTACGCTTATCAAACGTCATATCATGGAGAAGAGTATTTATGGCGTTGACATTGAGAAAGGTGCGGTTGATATTGCACGTCTTCGCTTTTGGCTGGCAATGGTGGTGGATGAGAAAGAGCCACAACCACTTCCTAACCTTCATTTCAAAATCATGCAGGGCAACTCGTTGTTGGAAAGCTATAATGGCATAACCCTTGCCGATATGACCAAAGTGAATTCACATGCGTCATTGTTTGACTCAGATGATCCGGATCGCGAGATTCTTGTGTCGGATTTAAAATCTTATTATGGAACATCCGATCATGCCAAACGCGCCCGACTATTCAACGATATAATCAATAATGTGCGTCGTCAGCTACTTGATAAAGAGATTATACTTCCCACAGGAACGGATCCATCGGAGAACTCGGATTTCTTCCTTTGGCACACATGGTTTACCGATGTATTTGAAAATGGGGGGTTCGACATTGTAATCGGTAATCCTCCTTACATTCAGCTTCAAGGCAATGGTGGCTCACTTGCGAAGCTCTATGAAGGGTGTAAGTTTGAATCATTTGCCCGCACTGGCGATATATATTGCCTATTCTATGAGCAAGGGTGGCGTATGCTGAAGAATGGAGGTCATCTGTGCTACATCACATCCAACAAATGGATGAGAGCCGGATATGGCAAAGACCTACGTCAGTTTCTTGCTAAGAAAACTAACCCCAAACTGTTGCTCGATTTCGGAGGCATCCAAGTGTTCGACAGCGCAACGGTCGACACCAATATACTACTATTCTCAAAGGATGGCAATCGTCACGAGACACAAGCAGTCTCCGGGAGTAAACAGCACAAAGATATCCTCAAAAATTTGAGCGATTTCGTGCGGCACAATGCCGTTGCCACCGATTTCGCCACCTC
>URNY01000057.1 GCA_900549375.1 uncultured Bacteroidales bacterium
AAACGGAATCAGCCCTAATTTTCAGTTGACCTCAAAAGTTTAGCGGACAGTAATATTTTTTAATTAAAATTAGGTTTGAATCAAATCATCTTGTTAATTTTACTATTAACCTTTAACTTATCGATTTTCAAAATATAATCCATACTGTATTCGCTTGTTGAATTGAAATTCACCGGAAGAAGTTGCTTTCAGACAACTTTCATTTCAGAAAACGCCGCCCTCACTTGGACGGCTGAAGTTGTATCTGCAAATTTGCATGTTTCAACTTATCATATAATTCAGCCGATACAACTTCATTTATTAAAAAAAAGAAGCAACAGGATAATCGACCATCATTATATCGATTGCGAAAATATATATAAATTTTAATTATTGCAAGTAAATTGCAATAATTTTTTCAATTTCTTTAGAAATTTGTTTCTTTTCCTTTAGTTTTTCAATAAAAATGTAACCTCCACCACTATTAATGCGCGTCGAGCCAGTTGTCGGCAACGCCGCAGGAGGCGGTGAGGAGGACGCGACCATGGTAGGCGTTCTGCATCAAGCGCTCCACCAGCTCCTGAAGGGCGGGAAGCTCGGAGGGAACCACATCGAAATTCAATTCATCGTGCACCTGCATTATCATCCGGGAACGCATCTTCTTGGCACGCATCTCGGCGGCGATGTCGACCATCGCACGCTTGATGATATCGGCGGCAGAGCCCTGCACCGGGGCGTTGATGGCGTTGCGCTCGGCATACCCTCGCACCACAGGATTCTTGGAATTGATATCCGGCAGAATACGCTTACGCCCCATGCGCGTGGTGACATAACCCTTCTCGCGGGCATGTTCCACAGAGTCCGACATATATTTATGGATGGTGGGGAAAGTTGCGAAATAATTGTCGATCAATTCTTTGGCTTCGGCACGCGGTATCGCGAGGCGGTTGGCGAGTCCGAAAGCAGATATGCCGTAAAGGATACCGAAATTGGCGGTCTTTGCCTTGCGCCGCTCGTTGGCGGAAACCTCCTCGGGCGTCTTGTGGAATATCTTGGCGGCCGTTATGGCGTGGATATCCTCACCTTTGCGGAAAGCATCGAGCATGATCTCGTCATCGGCAAAGTCGGCCACAAGCCGGAGCTCAATCTGAGAATAGTCAGCCGACAGGAAGAGATTTCCGGGATCGGCTATGAAAGCGCGGCGAATCTCGCGGCCCTCATCATCGCGCACGGGGATATTCTGCAGGTTAGGGGCCGTTGAGGAGAGTCGGCCGGTGGCCGTGACCGTCTGGTTATAATTCGTATGAATCTTTCCGGTGCGCGGATTGATGGCCGCGGGAAGGGCGGTGAGATAGGTGGTGTAGAGTTTGCGGAGAGCACGATATTCCATTATCTTGTTGACGATGGGATGGCGCGTGGCGAGTTTTTCGAGCACCTCCTCGCTCGTGGAGTATTGTCCGGTCTTTGTTTTCTTGGCTTTCGGGTCGAGGCCGAGACGGTCGAAAAGAATTTCTCCCACTTTGGAGGGGCTGCCGACGTTGAACTTCTCGCCCGCCATATCGCATATCTCCTCCTCGAGGGTGCTGATGCGCTCCTCCATACCATGCGCCGCTTCGTTGAGCGCATTAACATCAATGCGCACTCCGGCCAGCTCCATATCCGCCAGAACCCTTACCAGCGGAAGCTCAAGCCCATAAAGAAGAGCATGCATCCCCTCGCGGTCCACCTCCTTCCCGAGCGGAGCGCAAAGACGCAGGGAGATATCGGCATTCTCACATGCCCAGGCGGTTAAAAGCGCAATATCAGCTTCGCCGGAGCGCGACACCTTGACGTTGCGCCGACTGACGGTGGTGCCCGGGAAAGGCAGCATATCATAGTTCAGATAGGTAGAGGCAAGCGACTCAATGCTATGCCTCATCTCCGGCTGCAGGAGATAATGGGCGAGCGATATGTCGAAATAGGAGGCAAGAGGCTCTTCGGCATCTCCGCCGTTGATGGCCGCCGTGACATAGTCACGTTTGGCATTGGCGGATACCTTCACCATATCCTTGCGCGCCATGAGGTCGAGAAGTGCGGCTTTTCCTTCGGCAAACGACGCCGGGATATAGAAAGCCCTCCCCTCTGCGAACGATACGGCGGCTCCTATCCATGAAGCACTCACATCATTTTCGCCGTCGGAGATCATAAAGAGCCCGCAACGTTCCTTCCCCTCTCCTTCGGCCATACATTCGCGCAACTTCTCGGGATTGTCGGCAAGGATGTAGGATGTTTTCTCCGCGTCGAACGATGCCGCAGGCACCGCGGGTTCTGACGATGCCGAGCCCGCAGTCTCCTCATCGTCGAAGAGGGAGAGAGTGCCGTCGGCCGCCGGCGCCGGCCGGCTTTTCTCTTTGGAGACGTCGGCATTGTCGAGCCTTCGCGCCACGCGCTCCGCGAGACTCTTGAATTCGAGCTCCTTGAAGATGGCAAAAAGCTTGTCGCGGTCTGCAGGGCGGCGCTCAAGGTCGGCTGGATCCACATCCACGGGGACATCTGTGCGGATCGTAGCCAGATATTTCGAGAAGACAATCTGCTCAGTGTTCTCCTCAACTTTCTTTTTCAAAGCGCCCTTGAGCGATTCGGTGTTGGCTATGAGGTTCTCGACACTTCCGAAATCGGCTATGAGCTTCACGGCCGTCTTCTCCCCCACTCCGGGGCAGCCGGGAATATTATCGATCTTATCGCCCATCAACGCGAGAAGGTCGATCACCTGCGACGTGCTTTTGATTCCATAGCGCTCGCATACCTCCTTTTCGCCGCGCAGTTCGAAATCCTGGCCGCGATAAGAGGGTTTGTACTGGAGAGTCGAGGGACCCACGAGCTGACCGAAATCCTTGTCGGGGGTCATCATATAAGTGGTGAAACCCTCTTTTTCTGCCTTGCGCGCCAGAGTACCTATCACATCGTCGGCCTCGAAGCCCTCCACCTCCACTACAGGAATGTTGTAGGCTTTCACAATCTCCTTGATTATAGGCACCGACAGCTTTATATCTTCCGGCGTCGACTCACGCTCCCCTTTGTATTGTTCGAAAGCCTCATTGCGGAAGGTAGGTCCCGCCGGGTCGAAGCATACGGCGATATGCGAGGGATTCTCCTTGCGGAGCACCTCCTCAAGGGTATTCACAAATCCGAAGATGGCGGAGGTATTGAATCCCCCTTGGGTTATACGGGGCATACGTATCAGGGCATAATAGGCTCTGAAAATGAGCGCGTAGGCATCAAGCAGGAAGAGGCGTTTGGGCTGAGTCTGGTTCATATTTGTTTCTTTTTACGTACTATATCTCACATTTGCCGGAACAAAGGGAGAGTTTCTTAACTAACAAATTTACTTAAAAAATTGTATTTTTGAATCGTAAAAATGACATTCCGCACGTAATATAATAATGAGCGACAGCATTTGATGATGCCATTAAGTGCAGTCGCTCCGCGACTCGCTTGCGTTAATAGGCAATGCAGTAGGGACGCAATAAATTGCGTCCACGTCGGCCTCAGCCAAATGCATTTCAGTAATATTATTCAGGTGAAACTTGAGTAATATTACTTGCAAAAACTAAGTAAAGAGAAATAAACGATTAGACAGATGTATCTATTAGGTTACGACATAGGCAGCTCGTCGGTGAAAGCCGCTATAGTGGAGGCTTCCACCGGCAGATGCGTCGCCTCCGGGTTCTATCCGGAGACAGAAGCTCCCATCAAGGCTCTTCGCCCCGGATGGGCCGAACAGAACCCCGCCGACTGGTGGGAATATATCAGGAAGGTGACGGGCGCGGTGATGCAAAAGGCCGGTATCGACAGACATGACATCAAGGCCATAGGCATCAGTTATCAGATGCACGGGCTGGTGGCCGTGGACCGCGAGGGCCGCGTGCTTCGCGATGCCATCATCTGGTGCGACTCCCGTGGCGTGCCCTATGGCGAGAAGGCTTTCGACACCCTCGGGCATGACACATGTCTGGAACGCATCCTCAATTCTCCGGGCAATTTCACGGCCTCCAAACTCGCATGGCTCAAAGAGAACGAGCCCGAAACGTGGGCACGCATCTATAAAGTTATGCTCCCGGGCGATTACGCCGCCATGCGAATGACCGGCGAAATCACCACCAATGCCGAGGGACTTTCGGAATATATGCTTTGGGATTTTCGCGAAAACGGACCGGCGCAGTTCCTTCTCGATTATTTCGGCTTCGATTCCTCGATACTTCCCGAAATCCGGCCGTCGTTCGGACCGCAAGGTGCGCTGACGGCGGAAGCCGCACGCGAGCTCGGGCTCGCCGAGGGTACGCCGGTGACCTACCGCGCGGGCGACCAGCCGAACAACGCGCTTTCGCTCAACGTGTTCGAGCCGGGAGAGGTGGCCTCTACGGCCGGAACTTCCGGAGTGGTCTACGGTATCAACGACCGCGTGGCCTACGATCCGCAGTCAAGAGTGAACAACTTCGCGCACGTGAACCATACGGCCGAGGCACCGCGCATCGGCGTTATGACCTGCATCAGCGGCACCGGGATACTCAATTCCTGGATACGACGCAATGTCGCTCCCGAAGGTATCAGCTATGCGGATATGAACAGGCTTGCCGAGGAAGCTCCGATAGGGTCGGCCGGCGTGACCGTACTGCCTTTCGGCAACGGCGCCGAGCGCGTGCTCGGAAACCGGGAGACCGGCTGCTCGATACAGGGGGTGAATTTCAATATCCACAACCGCAGCCATATAATCCGCGCGGCGCAGGAGGGAATCGTGTTCTCTTTCATGTACGGCATGGAGATCATGGAGCGGATGGGTATGCGCATAGAAAGGATACATGCCGGGCATGCCAACATGTTCCTGAGCCCTGTGTTCCGGCAGACGCTTGCCGGGGTGTCGGGAGCGTCGATATCCTTAGTGGATACCGACGGAGCCGTTGGCGCCGCCCGTGGCGCAGGCATCGGTCTGGGCGCATACCGCGACAACCGCGAGGCGTTCGCTTCGCTGAAGGTGATAGAGGAGGTGACGCCCCCGGGCGACCGCACCCCCTACCTCGAGGCTTACGCCCGCTGGAAAGAGACTTTGAAAAAGGAAATAAATTAAACTTATTATAAAGAAATGGCACAGAAAGAATACTTTCCCGAAATAGGGAAAATCAAATTCGAAGGCATTGAGAGCCATAATCCTCTGGCTTTCCGTTATTATGACGCCGAGCGCATGGTTCTCGGCAAGCCGATGAAAGAATGGCTGAAGTTCGCCATGGCATGGTGGCACACCCTCTGCGCCGAGGGGGGCGACCAGTTCGGCGGCGGAACGAAGAAGTTCCCCTGGAACGAGGCTCCCGATGCGATGACGGCCGCCAAACAGCGTGCCGACGCCGGCTTCGAGATCATGCAGAAATTGGGTATCGAGTATTTCTGCTTCCACGACACCGACCTCATCGGCGATCTCACCGATATCGAGGACTATGAGGCCCGGATGAAAGAGATTACCGAATATCTGAAGGGTCTGATGGCCAAGACAGGTATAAAGAATCTCTGGGGAACGGCCAATGTTTTCGGCAACGCACGCTATATGAACGGCGCTGCCACGAACCCTGATTTCGATGTTGTGGCCCGCGCTGCCGTTCAGATCAAAAACGCCATCGACGCCACTATCGCCTTGGGCGGTTCCAACTACGTGTTCTGGGGAGGCCGCGAGGGCTATATGAGCCTTCTCAACACCGACCAGAAACGGGAGAAGGAGCATCTGGCAATGATGCTGACAAAGGCCCGCGACTATGCCCGCGCAAAGGGATTCAAGGGCACATTCCTTATCGAGCCGAAACCGATGGAGCCTACGAAACATCAGTATGACGTCGACACTGAGACCGTGATCGGTTTCCTCCGCGCCCACGGCCTTGAGAAAGATTTCAAGGTGAACATCGAGGTGAACCACGCCACCCTCGCCGGCCATACGTTCGAGCATGAGCTGGCAGTGGCCGTCGACAACGGTATGCTCGGGAGCATCGACGCCAACCGCGGCGACTATCAGAACGGCTGGGACACCGACCAGTTCCCCATCGACAATTATGAGCTGACACAGGCCATGATGCAGATTATCCGCAACGGCGGTCTCGGCAACGGCGGCACGAACTTCGATGCCAAGACACGCCGCAACTCCACCGATCCGGAGGATATCTTCATCGCCCACATCGCCGGTATGGACGCTATGGCACGCGCTCTGCTCAGCGCAGCCGAGGTGCTGGAGAAATCCCCCTATAAAAAGATGCTGGCCGACCGCTATGCCTCGTTCGACAGCGGCAAGGGGAAGGAGTTCGAAGAGGGCCGCATGAGCCTCGAGGAGATTGTGGCTTATGCCAAGACTCAGCCCGAACCCGCGCAGACCTCAGGCAAGCAGGAGCTTTACGAAGCCATCGTGAATATGTATGTCTGATCGAGGGGCGAACTGAAGTTCGCTCACGCAACCGGCTGACGCCTGACTTGACCCAGAAGAGGAATTATTAGAAATTAGCCAAATAAAAAATCGGAAGAACTTTTCGGCTCTTCCGATTTTTTATTTGCGAAGCTATTAATTATTGCAAAGCTTTTATAGCTTGCGAAGCTTTCTGAATCAATAGCCGGGTTTGTGGAGAAGCTTGAACATGTTCTTCTTGTAGGCTTCCACGCCGGGCTGGTTGAAGGGGTTCACGCCGAGCATATAGCCGGAGATTCCGCAGGCTTTCTCGAAGAAATAGATGAGCTGTCCGAGAGAGTATTCGTCGATAGCGGGAATCTCGATGCGGATATTGGGAACACCGCCGTCGACATGCGCCATCTTTGTGCCGAGCTCCGCCATCTTGTTGACTTCATCGATGCGTTTGCCGGCAAGATAGTTGATACCGTCGAGGTTCGCGGCGTCCATGGGCACGCGGTGTTCAACGGCCGGTTTGGCCACGGACACCACGGTTTCGAAAATTGTGCGTTCACCTTCCTGAATCCACTGGCCCATAGAATGGAGGTCGGTGGTGAAATCCACGGATGCGGGGAAGATTCCCTTGCCGTCCTTGCCCTCGCTCTCGCCGTAGAGCTGTTTCCACCACTCCGAGAAATAATGGAGTTTGGGGTTGAAGTTTACAAGAAGTTCTATCTTCTTGCCGCTGCGGTAAAGGGCGTTGCGCAGGCGGGCATAGGTCTGGGAGGGATTCTCGGGCGAAGGATGAAGAGTTGTTCTCTCCATGTCGGCGGCTCCGGCGAGGAGCTTCTTGATGTCGTGGCCGGCCACGGCGATCGGGAGCAGACCCACAGGAGTGAGCACCGAGAAACGGCCGCCCACATTGTCGGGAATCACGAATGTCTCGTAGCCCTCTTCGTCGGCCATCTGACGCAACGCACCCTTGCTGCCGTCGGTCACGGCCACGATGAGCTTGCGTGCCTCATCCTTGCCGACCTGCTTCACGAGCTGGTCCTTGAGCAGACGGAAAGCTATGGCGGGCTCGGTGGTGGTTCCCGATTTGGAGATCACGATGATACCGAAGCGTTTCCCTTCGAGAAGTTTCTGGAGCTCCGCGGTATAGTCCTCGCCGATGTTCTGGCCGGCATAGAGCACTTTGGGCTCGTGAGGCTTCGGAGCGTAATAGTCGGCAAAGCTGTCGGCCAAAGCGAAGTTCACGGCTTTTGCGCCGAGATAGCTTCCGCCGATACCGACGCAAACCACATAGTCGCAGTTTTCGCGCAGACGTTCGGCGGCTGCGTTGATACGGTCGACGAGCTCAGCGGGAGTCTCGGAGGGAAGACGGAGCCAACCGAGGAAATCATTGCCTGCGCCGGTGCCCTCTTCGAGAGTGGTCAGAGCCTGCACACTTTCGGCTTCCATGCCGTTGTATTCCTTTTCAGCGAAATAAACCGCATCCTGAATATTAAGATCGATTGTTTTCATACTTTATTTTGGGTTATTAGGGTAAATTCTCATTTCTTTTCACCTTCGTTTTCAGCAGATGTATCGGTCTCCCCGGCCTTCTCCTGCTTTTTCTCGGGACGCATCTGGGGGAAGAGTAGCACTTCCTGAATTGTCTGTTGACCGGTAAGGAGCATCGCAAGGCGGTCCATACCGATGCCCATTCCGGAAGTGGGGGGCATTCCGTATTCGAGAGCGCGGATAAAATCGGCGTCTATAATCATGGCCTCGTCGTCGCCTTTGTCGGCGAGACGCATCTGCTCCACGAAGCGTTCGTACTGGTCGATCGGGTCGTTGAGCTCCGAATACGCATTGGCCAGTTCCTTGCCGTTCACCATAAGTTCAAAACGCTCGGTGAGCTCGGGATGTTCACGGTGGCGTTTGGTGAGCGGCGACATCTCGATGGGATAGTCGGTGATGAAGGTGGGCTGGATAAAGCAACCTTCACACTTCTCGCCGAAAATCTCGTCGATGAGTTTGCCGCGTCCCATGGAGGGGTCGGTCTCTATGCCGCGTTCCTTGCAGAATGCGCGGAGATCATCCTCGCTTTTGCCCGTGATGTCGAAGCCGGTTTTCTCGAGTATGGCCTCGGTCATGGTTACACGTTTGTAGGGGGGCTTGAAATCTATCTCGTTGTCGCCGACCTTCACTTTGGTTGTGCCGTTCACGTCGAGTGCTATCTTTTCGAGCATCTTCTCGGTGAAGTCCATCATCCAGTTGTAATCCTTATAGGGGACATAAATCTCCATGCAGGTGAACTCCGGATTATGGGTGCGGTCCATGCCTTCGTTGCGGAAATTCTTGGAGAATTCATAGACTCCCTCGAAGCCTCCGACGATGAGGCGCTTGAGATAGAGCTCATCGGCGATGCGGAGATAAAGAGGAATATCCAAAGCGTTATGATGCGTAATGAAAGGGCGGGCGGCGGCTCCTCCGGGAATTGCCTGAAGGATGGGGGTCTCAACCTCCGTATAGCCGAAGCTGTTGAAATAATCGCGCATGGAGTTGAACATACGGGTGCGTTTCAGGAAGATCTCACGCACGCCTGGGTTCACCACGAGGTCGACATAACGCTGGCGGTAGCGTTGCTCAGGGTCGGTGAATGCATCGTAAGCCTTGCCGTCCTTCATCTTCACGATGGGGAGGGGGCGGAGGCTCTTGCCGAGCACCGTTATTTCGCGGGCATGGATGGATATCTCTCCCATCTGGGTGCGGAACACGTAGCCTTTAACGCCGATAAAATCGCCGATATCGAGAAGCTTCTTGAACACTACGTTATAGAAATCCTTGTCTTCGCCCGGGCAGATGTCGTCGCGGCTTACGTATATCTGGATTCGGCCTTCGGAATCCTGAAGCTCCATGAAGGAGGCTTTGCCCATGATTCGGCGGCTCATTATGCGGCCGGCCACGGCTACCTCGCGCGGGGGCGTCAGATTGTCGTCGAAGTTAGTCTTTATCTCTTGGGAATGACCGCTCACGGGATATTCCGCGGCGGGATAGGGGTCGATTCCGCGTTCGCGCAAAGCCTCGAGGCTGCGGCGGCGCACCTGTTCCTGTTCGCTGAGTTCTGTCGTTGCCATAAAATTCTGTTTAAACAACCTCTATGTTGTAACAAGTTTATCCGGATTGCAGACCGTTTATCCGGGTTATAAAAAGTTTAAATTCGTTGTAACAAGTTTATTTTTTGCAAAATTAATAAAAAAATCCGTTATATCTGCTCTTATCCTTGCGAATCACAAAGATAAAGCCGCGCCCCGGGAGCGGAGCGCGGCCATATTTACGGATTTTCTGCGAATCAGCGTTTCAGAAGTTTGAAGGTCTTTCCACCAAGGCGAATGATGTAAAGCCCGGGTTCGAGGGCGGGGATCGCCTCTGCGGCTTTCGCGCCCGCCACAACCGTCATACCGGCCGGGGTGAAAATATCCACCACGGCTTCTCCGTCGGCAAGGATTCCGGCGATGCCGGTCTCCGTGTCATCGAGGGGAGCCTCGAAAAGCAACAGAGGCGCGCGTTCAGCCGACGCAGCGGCTTTGACATAGGCGTGGTTAGGCATAACCTTGTCGGTGCTTCCCTCAGCAGGGACAAACGAACCTACGCCATCGGCTTCGGCGAGAATATGGCTCTCGGGAGCCGGAGCAGTCTCTTCAAACACGCCGGTGAGCAGGCCTCCGATATATTCGGTATCCGTGTTTGTGGCCTGTCCCCGGAAACTGAATTCCTTTTGTCCGGCTTCGGAAGCCTTGACGATATAGGGGGTATTCGCCTCGATCCTGTCGGCGGGTGCGAGCGTGATCAGCTGATAGCGGATAGCCTCAGTCTCTCCCTTGGGGGTATAGCTCTTGATCTCGCCGAGGGAGGAAAGCGTGTAGACCCCGAGATTTTCGGGTACATCAGCTTCGAAAGGAAGGATGATGGTTCCGTACACATCTCCCTCCATAGTCCAATCCACGTTGACCGCCGGCTCTTCGAAATAGAGAGCAGGAATAAGCGCGGTCTCCGACAGCCCTGTGATAAAGGCATGATACGGAGCTACGGCACCATGTTCCACTTCGCCGTTGTGATAGATGAATCCGGTGTTGCCGTTGAACGAAACGAGATGATGATCGCCTTCGGCGGGAAGCATCTCGGCGAATGTGCCCGTAAGGAGGCCGGACTTATACGTGTCTTTGGTATGTGTGGTCGTTCCCGAGAAGCGGTAGATTCCATCAGTGGTCGAGGCTGTGCGTACAACCGGGTCTGCGGGGGTCTTTTTCACGAGATAGGGGGTATTGGCTTCAATCCTGTCAGCCTTCTGAAGAGTAAGCAGACTGTAGGCCACGTTCCCGCCGTTCACCTCCGACTGGCTCGGAGCGATTACCGAATAGACCTCCAGACCGGCCGGTATATCAGCTTCGAAGGGGAGCATGATGGTTCCGTAATTGTCGGTCTCCATATTCCAGTCGATATCCACATCGCGTCCAAGAAGAGTAAGGGTGAATTTGTCGGCTTTGAACCAGGGTCCGAGATTGAGCGGGCTCAGGTCGCTGTTGAAGTTGCCGTCGGCCGAGGGATAAAGACCGATCAGGATATCCGCGCTCTCCTGCGTAACCTCAAATTCCACGCTGATTGTCCGGAAAGCGTTGCCGGTCTCGGTTGTCACCATCTCGCCGGGAGTATTGTTCACGGCCAGGTAGAAACGGTTGCCTGCATCGGAAGCCACAAGGGCCGAAAGACGGTATTTTCCCGCGGGCACCCCTTTGACAGTCTGAGTCAGAGGTGCGGCCTTGGAATTGGCATATGCATTGAAGAGGTAATCGCGGTCCAGGCCTTCGGTGACGTATACATCCTCGTTTTTGGTGACCTTAGTATCGGAGTTGGGTTCCATTTCGATATTCCAGGCGGTCATGTCACCGAGCTCGAAACTATAGTTTGTAATTGCTCCGCTCATGTCGGCTCCGGTTTCTGACTGCGAGAATATCAGCGCGCGCAGACGGCTGTAAAGCTCCTCGATCTCCTTGAGGCCGTTGCTTCCGTGCATCGGGTCGGCTTCAGCATTTGGCACGTTCTCATGCTCTGCTTTCCAGTGCTCGTCGAAGAGGTCGCGGTAGTCTTTGGCGCTCCATTGCGTACGGTATTTATCGGGGAGAGTAGCGGCAATCTGGTCGGTACGGGTGATGGCTTTCTGCAGACGGTCGTAGAAGAAACATACCTTTGTATCGCCATGACGCGTCAGTTCGAACTTGTCGATCTTATACCATGAGCCGCCGAGGTCGGGATAGCTTCCGTCGGCATTTCCTCCGCGCACGGAGATAGTGACGGCTTCCGTGCTTTCCGCCACATCGAATTCGAGGCTGAACACGGCCGCCTTATCTTTCTGACGTTCGATCTTGAATGATTGTTTCTGACCATTGGCCTCGAACCAGATATAGCTGTTCTGGTCGGCGGCCACCGTGGCGCGGAGACGATAGTGACCGGCAGGAAGTCCGGGGATAGTCTGCGAGAGCACAGTGCCCTTGCCATCCTGCCATGTATTGAAGAGATAGTCGCCGTCGCAGCTCTCGAATGTATACGTTGCGTCGGAATTGGGTTTCACTCCCGTGTCGCCGGCGAATGTGGCGTCCCATCCGAGGGTCGTTCCGAATTCGAAGCTCGGGTTGATTATTGCCGATGTGTAAGACACGCCTTCGGAATTGGCCTGCGAATATACTTTCGCACGCAGAAGGCCATAGATTTCATTGAATTCCTTGAGGCCGTCTCCTTCGATAGTGAGTTCGTCGACCATTGTCTGATAGCTCGAGAGATTCCAGTCCTCGTTATAGGGCGCCCCGAGATCGTTTACGCGCTTGGTTGCATCCTTTATGGCGCGTATTACCATATCATAAGCCGTGGCGTTTTCGCTGTCGCCCAGACGGGTGAGACGGAAGTTGTCGGCCTTGAATGCGGATTCTCCCCTCACTCCTATCTTAAGTTCTCCACCGTTGTGGATGAACTTGAGAGTTGTCTCTGTCAACGTCTCCGTAGAGGCAGGTGCAGCCTCGGGGGCGTTTGTCTTGCTCCGGTCCGCTGCGAGGAGCGTGGCTCCTGCCGACAAGAGGGCTTTCAGCTCATAGGTTCCGGCCGGCATTCTGACGGCGAAGGTATGAGTGATTTCGCCGGCATCCGCATTAAGGATATAACTTCCGTCGGCCTCGCCCTCGGAGTTGACGACGCGGGCGTTGGTGGCTGCGGAGGCGTCCCATTCCGAGATGTCGCCCATCTCGAAGGAATTGTTGAGGATGGCGCAGCTCATGTCGGCCGGTATCTCCTGCTGACGGGCGGCGGCTTTAGCAAGGGCCACATAGGTGTTGTGGATTTCGCGGGAACCGTCGCCGGAGATGAGCCTGTTTTCGTAGGCATCCTCCACTGCGTAGTTGTCGTAACCCGTGAGACCCGCGGCCTCGGCTTTGGCGCGGGCATCATCGATGGCGGCCTTGACGCGGTTGAGCGTCGCGAGATCTTCATCCGTCGGCCCGTAATATGTAAGCCGGAAGTTGTCGAAAAAGACAGAACCTGCCGAAGTATTCTCACTTGTTTTATCGATAATGGTCTTTATCTGGCCGTCTGTGACAGTGATTCTTGCATTTACTGTATATTCTCCATTTGTGAATTTTTCCGCCGCATCCGAAATTGAGGTATTTCCACCGTTTTCGACTCTTGCGACATTGAGCGCAACGCCATTTATATTTAAGGTCGCATTATTGTTGTCGCTGAAAATTTGGCAAGAAACCTCATAAAGACCATTTGGCAGATTACTGTCGGTTTTTGTTATAGTCCATAATGTTTTGTTTCCTTTGACACCCCATGACAATTTGTCATTATAGACTTTACATATCGTATTGGCCTTATCATTGCCACTTCCTCCTTGTTCGATTTTTACATTATTGCTTGCCTTGTTTGAAAAAGAATTGTCCCAGACTTTATTGTCTGGGTTGTTTGCTGATATGTTTGCTCCTTTAAAAAGGAATGTGGCGTCTTTGGGAGAAGATTCGGAGGCCATGCGGAGATCTGCCACCAACTCCTGTAGTGTGACTAATTCCCATTTTTGAGAAGAATTGCCTTCTTCAAATGTTTTGCCGTTTACATAAAAATCATCATCATCCAGACCAAGTGCCATCTTGATGGGGTCCGAGCCTTCCGCAGGGGCTGAATAGGTAATGTAATATGATTTTTCTCCAGATATCTTTTCAAATTTCCATACATGCTGTATCTCTGAAGACTTGTCAATATATATATCCGGTCGATCAATATAACCGCAATTATTGCTGATTATGAAGTCTGTATCTCCGGTATTGGAAGATATGAGCGTGAAGGGTTTGCCTGTATCTTTCATCACGGCATGAGTATCCCACCAACCACCGCTGTTTAAATATTTCCCGGTCTTGACGTTGCGGAGGTAGTATTCGCCACCGGTGAGGGCCTGTCCGACGTTCTCTATCTCGAATTCGACGACGATGGGATAGTGGTCGGAAATCGAAGTGCCATCGGCACGTGTGAACTCGATATCCTGATTATAGCTTAGGGCTTTGAGCGTCACGCCGCGGGCATCCGTGTTCTCGATATAGAACACTTTATCGACAACCTCGCCAGTCTGGAAGGCTTCGGCATTGGTGCCGTCGTATTTGCCGGGCACCATTATCGCAGGATCACCCACCGAGGGATATACCCCTTCGCGTTTGAGGTCGATCCAGGGATCATGCATCGTAAATCGCGGGTCGGCATCGATGCGGTCGAACATAAGTTCTTTGAGACGGTCGCGGGTGTAACGGCAGTTGGTGTCGCCCATCACGATTATGGGGCGTTTGTTGTCGCTGGCCAGAATCATGTCGACAAGCTGCGCCATCTGAATCTCGCGCGCCTGATTGTCGGCCTCGGTGGTCTCGGCATCCATGTGGAGGATATAGACATCCACCTCGAGACCCGGAGCGACACGCACCATGTAATAACGGTAACCTTTGGCAATCAGCTGGTCAGCCCCGTCATTAGTGATACCGTTGCGCTTGTTCCATAGATACCATTCCTCGCCCGAGACTGTGATGTTGGAACGCCAGAGAAGGTTGAGGCCGTCGGTCTCGAACCATTTGGAGCCGTTGAGATAGGGAACGACGTTAGTCACTTTCGAGGGAATCTCACCGCGGTAGGTTCCGCAGTTATAGACGCCATTGAGGCCGGACATCAGCTCCGTGTTGTAGTTAAAATTTTCGGAGACTCCGAAAAAGTCCCATCCTTTCTGGGAGATAAGGGTGCTCATCTCCGCTGTGCCCGCTGCCTGCGGGCCTTCCGGGTTAAGTTTCACATCGACGATACCGGCAGCCTTCACGTTTGGAGGCAGACCGTCGACGTTAAGGCTCGCCACGGTGAATGTTTTCTTCTGCGCCGCAACAGGCAACGCCAGAAGAAGGCAAAGCATTAACGTTAGTTTTTTCATAAAAGGTTAACGGAATATGGTTATAATGTTGGTTAGTTGGATCAATACCCAATGCGATTCTCCAATCGGGGAGTTTGCGGAAGCTATTTTATCGGAGAGTTTTCAGGCGAGTTCTTCGGCGAGGAACTCGGCGGCGTCGGCCACGCAGTCCTCGCAGCGGCGGAGCATCTTGCCGGTGCCGATCCCTTTA
>URNY01000058.1 GCA_900549375.1 uncultured Bacteroidales bacterium
TTTCGGGAAACGGCTCGAACCGTCGGCACGTATAGATGCCGTCAGATAATAGCGGCTGTCGTAGTTATACATTACACGACCAAGGAATGAAGCCAATGTCTGATAGTTTGCAGATCCGGATGCATACTGGTCACCGGTGCCGGCGCTTACCTGATGAAGAAGGGAGCTCGATCCGGGAACATCCTCGCGCGAACCGTTGAGCCACCAGTCGGCATAACGTTCTGCCGTAAAGCCGGCCATCACCGTGAGGTTATGGGTATCGGCATAAGTGTCCATGTATGTGAGAGTGTTGTTCCATGTCCAGTTCATGGCGTCGCTGTATTTGCGGCCGACATCATCCTTTGCGCGCTGCTCCAAAGCGTCGAGATGGAATGCATAGTTGTAATAGTCGTTGCGCTGATACCATGCGTTGACACCGAATTGGGTGCGGAAAACGAGCTGGGGTATAGGAGTGATCTGGATATATGGATTCATCAGAACCGAGCCTTTCATCGTGTGGCTGTCCATGCGGGCCAGCGATGCAGCCGGGTTCCATTCCTGGTTGTTGTATGAACGCTGGTAGTTATTCATCGGATTCGCTGCGTCCCACTGGTCTTCCGGACGGAAAACGGGAGTTGTCGGGTCCATCGAACGGGCTGCGGCAAAAAGATTCGGGGTGTCGTCCCAGTTCTCGAGGTTCGGTGCAATGTCAAGACCAACCTTGAGATATTTGTTGAATTCATATTCGGTGTTGAGGCGGACGTTGACTTTGTCCCAATAGCCATAGTCAAACTGAGAGTTGTTGCGGAAATAGCCCACGGAGAAGCTATATTTGAACTTGTCGTTGCCTCCGCGAACACTCAGAGAGTAATTCTGGACCAGAGCGGCATCGTTCACTACGGTGTCCCACCAGTCGGTGCCGTCGACATCGGCATAGTTTTCGTAAGGTGAGTTCCAGGGAGCCACGCGGCCATCGTTCTCATAGCGTTTGCGGAACACCTGCTCATATTCATGTGCGCCGGCAATGCTGGGCTTGTTGATATGCTGGAAGCCGACTGATGCCGAGAAATCCACTGCGAGTTTGCCGGCTTTACCTTTTTTGGTCGTGATGATCACAACGCCATTGGAAGCTCGCGTACCGTAGATAGCCGAGGCTGATGCGTCTTTGAGCACTTCCATGCTCTCGATGTCATTGTTGTTGATGAAATTGATGTTGTCGCTGTTCAAAGGGACACCGTCGACAACGTAGAGAGGATTCGAGCCGTTCACCGAAGTGATACCGCGGATAATTACCTTCGGAGTCGCTCCCGGGCCACCTGCCGATGCGATCTGCACACCGCTCACTTTTCCCTGAAGGGCGTCCATGGCGTTGCCGGTGGTTACCTCCGTGATTTCATCTCCTTTTACAGTAGAGATCGAGCTGGTAAGGTCACTGCGCTTGGCAACACCGTAACCTACAACCACTACCTCATCGAGCGTGGAAGTTGTCTCCTCCATGGTAACGTCGATCACCTGACGGCCGTTGACCTTCACCGTGATGGGCGAAAAACCTATATAGCTGAACTGAAGCGTGCCATTGGCCGGCACGTTCGAAATCGAATAATTACCGTCGATATCCGTGGAGGCTCCGTTGGTGGAACCCTTGACGCTTACCGTAGCGCCTATCAGGGGCTCGCCGTCGGTCTTCGACATGACGCGGCCCTTCACCGTGATATTCTGTGCGGAGGCCATCAAGCCGAGCATCACCGCAATCAGAATGAATAATTGTCTTTTCATAATTGGTTATATTTCAAATTTATTGCGGTAAAAGCATGATTCGCTCCGTATGGGCGTCGAAAACAAGACGATATTTCCCCTCGGACTTGACTTCGGCTTTCACCCAGTTGTCGGGAATGAAGTTCTTGCGATAGTTCTCATTTCCCCAGTTGGTGAAATCGAACGTTCCGGCATTGGGATATTGGAATTTAAATTCCGTCTGATCGGCATTTACATATTTCCAGTTGAAATAGTCGGCATTACCGGTGAACTTGATGTTGTCGGGCATCAGACAGCCATAATAAACGCATTTGCTCGGATCATCCGAATCATCGACACGCCAGGTCGTATAATTCCACCATCCGTTGGAATGCCAGTTGTGGAGGATAAAGTTCGTTTTCCCTTCGGGAAGCTGCCAGTTGTTGATATAGAATATATTGGGGTTGTTGGCATCCTGCTCCATACGCGTAACGTTGTCGGGACCTGAAGCCGGACCGAAATACCATTCCTGCATCCAGGGATCCGAGGCGTTCCAGTTGTCGTTCCATGTCCAGAGGTCGTTCTGGCCATAGCGCAGATGCATCACGGGGTTGATAGCTTGCGATACAGGATAGGTCTCAAAGCTTACCGTGCGGTTGAATGTATCGACGTCGAAGAGGTAATAGACGCCGGCTGTGTTGAGCTGAAGACGACCTACAGTTTCGGGATCATCGCCGAGCACTTTCGGATCATCCCCCTCGGGGCCGAAGCATATGGGTCCGAAATCCGTCTTCTGCGGAAGGAAACAGATTCTGGTGCCTGCCGTGCGGTTGTAATAACGCACCCTATATTTATAAGGAGCCACATGATCCATGGCGATAGGCACACCGAATACATCGGAATTCAGCTCGGCTGCCGTCGCGACATCGCAGAGATAAAGCACACTGAAGTCGGGAAGCTCGGATACGGTCACGGTCGATTCTACCTTGGAGGACCTGACCTCGTTTTCCTGAGCCGGGAGGTCGAATGCCTCTATCTTCACATTATAAGAGGCAAGCTGCGCGGGAAGCGCAAGGGCGTTGGAATATTCGATCTTGTTGCGGCCCTCTCCCTCTATGCGGATCGGGAAACCGTCGATGCCTTCTACATCCACCGTGATATAATCGATGGCATGATTGTCTTCGACCGTAAACTTAAGATTGAAAACGGGGCTGGCCTTCATAAGGACGGTCATCTCTTTGTCGGGAGCCGCCGTAAATACCGGAGCAGTGAAATCTCCGTCGAGCGTCACGAGAACCTTCTTCTCTGTCACATTGCCTACAACATCGGTTATCAGCACTGCGACATCAAACGATTCTCCCTCCACATTTTCCTGGACTTTGAACTGATAGTCGAGATCATACTCTTTCAACGGTTCTCCATAGATAGAGAGAATGTCGATTGTCTTGTTGAGACTGAGTTGCGGACAACGCAAGGTAATCGATGATATACCGTCGGCATCCTTAATCTTGCCCGCAAGCTTAAAGGTGCGTCCGGCCGCTGTCATCACATGTTCACTCTGCACTGTGAAATCAGGATCGGCGTTGTCGACCGCATCCCAGTTGTCGTCGCTGCACGACCACAAATTGAGAAGCGCCAATGCCGCCACTGTCAGACTTACTTTTTTTAAATACATAATGAAACGTTTATAGATTTTAGGTAACAATGTCAGGTTGAGTTTTCGGTAATCGTCCCCGTGAGTTTTCGGTATTCGCCCGATGAGCTTTCCGCTATTCGTTTTATTCGGATGCAAATTTAAATAACTTCCCTCGGGAACGGCATCCGTATTTCGCCATTATTGGATTAAAATTCGGCAACATCCTCCCTCTGCCGCCAAACGTGTTGCAAAACATATTTTTAGAAAGATATGAAAAACGTTCCCGTAGATTATCTTTGCGCCATGAATATGAAACACCTGGTTTTTTCATTATGCTTATCGGTATCGTTTGCCTGCGTCACGGCAACAGAAACCGGTGAAATCCTGCATCTCGACCGTTCATCGGGATTAAGTAACAATAACATCACTGCTTTCGCCCAGGACGGCGAAGGATATGTCTGGGTAGCCACTGAATCGGGGCTCAACCGTTTCGACGGATCGATGTTCCGCTCTTTCAAAAAGGCGGACTCCGGTCTTTCCGACAATGCTTTGAATCGATTATACGCGGATACTGACGAAAAAAAGCTATGGATAGCCACACAGCGCGCGGGCCTCGATGTGCTCGATCTCGACACATACAGAATATCTTCTTATTGTCATGACGACAAAAACCCTGCAAGCATATGCAGCGATGCCGTGACATCGGTCTGCCGGGCGGGTCACGACGGATTGTGGATAGCCACATATACCGACGGACTCGACTATCTCGATAAAAAGACGGGGAAGTTCACGCATTATAATATGTCAACTGTAAAGAACTGGCCCGACAATAAACTGTGGGACGCGATGCCCGACCGGATGGGCAACATCTACATCGCCCATGTCAACTCCGGCCTTACCGTCTTCAATCCGCAGACCCATAAAATTGAGAACTACCGCTATAATCCTAACGATCCCAACAGCATTCCATCAGATGAGGTGAGACGCATTCACATCGACGGCAATCATAACATCTGGGTGGGAACAGACTCCGGTCTCGCCCTTTTTCTTCCTGACGAAAAACGATTCGTAACATTCCGGCACGATTCCCGCCCTGAATCTTTGCTTTCCAACAAAATACGCGATATATCGAGAACCGGCAACGGATTCCTTGTCGTGGCCACTGAAAATGGAGGTCTCAGTCTTCTTCCTCTTTCAAGTGTGAACACGGACTCTCCCGAATCTGCAAACTTCATAAACTATTCGATGCAAAGATCGGATAATTACAAGCTAAGCAACAAGACAGTAAACTCGGCGTTTTATGATTCTTTCGGGAATATATGGGCCGGCACTTACGGCGACGGCATCGATATCCTGAGCACGGGGCGGTCATCGGCATCAATTTATGACACCGGATCGCAACCCTTCGGCATCAGTTATAACCCGGTGATGTCGATATGCGCCTACGGAGATACTCTATGGGTAGGCAACGACGGAAAGGGAGTAGATCTTCTTGACAAAAACGGTCGGATTGCCTCTTTCCGGAATCTTGGTGACAATGCCGTGCTTGCAATGCTCCGCTCCCGCGACGGCTCGGTATGGTTCGGCACATACGGCGGCAAAGTGTTCCGTTATCGCAAAGGGATGGCCGGGCCTGCGAACGTCGACATTCCGGGGCTTCGCGATGTCCGGTGTTTTGCCGAAGACAGCAAGGGGGATATTCTCATCGGTCATCAAAAAGGAATAGTAAAGATAAGCCCGGATGGCAAGGTGCTGAAAAATCTCGATTCTTCCTCTATGCCGGGAGGAGGAAATGTAAGATCGATCGACATCGACCGCAAAGGAAGGATATGGGCCGGTTTTTTCGGCGACGGCATCACGCTCTATTCTCCGGATCTGGTTCCAGTCAGCAAGAAAACTATCCGGAACGGACTCCCGAGCAATATGATAAACCACATATTGCCTGCTGCCGACGGTTCACGCTGGCTCGCCACATCGGAAGGTCTCGTGAAATTATCCCCTTCCATGGAGATCGACACGGTCTACAACAAGAACTCCGGACTTATCGACAACTTCGTGGAGGCGCTGATAAAAGATGCCGACGGGAATATATGGATGAGCACGATGGGCGGAATATCCATGCTCGATACCTCGGGAAAGATACATAATTATCTTGTCGGCCGTCAATATGGAAGGCTCGACTATAACACCGGAGCGGTCGGCACCGACCTAAGCGGAAAAATCTATTTCGGATCGCATTATGGCGTGCTCTCATTCATGCCCGAAGCGCTTATGTCGCCTCAGGAAATAGCTGCCCCGAAGATCACTGCGATATCCGTGCTCGGATCTCCGGCCGACGGCGACGACACACGCTTCTCCCCTTCGGGCGAACTTAAGCTGAACCATAAACAGAACACTCTGCGAATATGGTTCGACATGCTGGATCCGGTGATATCGGCCGAAACATATTATGAATATAAACTCGAAGGCCTCGACAAGCAATGGATACGCACCCCGGAAGGTTCCAACCAGGCTGTGATCGGGAATATACCTCCGGGTTCCTATGAACTTCTTGTAAGAGCCGTTTCTCAGGAGGGAAGCATCAGGAGCGATATTACCCGGCTCAGAATAGTGGTGGCTCCTCCGTTATGGGCCACATGGTGGGCCAAAACTCTTTATGCGCTTCTTGCCGCTGCACTCGGTGTTTTCCTGCTTTTGCTATGGCGCAGGCGTATCAAGGCGGAATATGACCTCGCACTCCAGCGCCGCAACAACCGCCGACAGGAAGAGCTCATTGCCGAGCGCATGCGTTTCTTCACAAACATCACGCATGAGCTGCGCACTCCCCTCACCCTTATTCTCGGCCCTCTTGAGGATATGAAAAACGACCCGGAACTTCCCGCTTCTCAAAGCCGCAAGATAAATATAATCCATAAGTCGGCACTTCGTCTGCTCGATCTTATCAACACTATTCTCGAATTCCGTAAGACAGAGACCCGCAACAGGCAGTTTCGGGTGCAGAAGGCCGACTTAGCCGCTACTGTCCGCGAAATGGGAGCCCGCTATTCAGAACTGAACACCAATGGCCGTCTGACCGTGGACACCGAAATCGGTGAAGGAGATTTCCATATCTGGTTCGACCCCGAGATTGTGGTCATGATTATCGACAACCTGATGAGCAATGCCTGCAAATATACGTCGGAAGGAACCGTCAGGCTGAAGCTTTACCATACCAAGGAATCAGGAGTGGATTTCACCGAGATAGCCGTGAGCGACACCGGTCTCGGCATGGATTCCGATACGATGGACCATATTTTCGGACGGTATTACAGAAGCCGCAACGCCGAGTCGCGACTTGGCACGGGCATCGGTCTGTCTCTTGTTTATAATCTCGTTAAACTTCACAAAGGGGAGATTTTCGTTGAGAGTGAGCCGAAGGCGGGAAGCGTTTTCCGTTTCAGGCTCCACACCGATAACGATTATGCCGGTGTGGAGCGCCGCAATCCGGTTCCGATGAAGGCACCCGAACAGGAAAGTCCGAGATCGGAAAAGAACGTTAACGCCGAAGAGAGAGGTGCCCTCCTTGTAGTGGAAGACAATGTGGATATCGTAAACTACATTTCGGAGATAATGACCGATAAATATGAGGTGACTCATGCTTCCAACGGTGCGGAAGGCCTGAGACTCGCGCGCGAGATTCATCCGGATATCATAATATGCGATATCATGATGCCGGAGATGGATGGCATCACAATGATCAGGGAGATGAAGAAAGATGAAGACCTCTCCTTTATTCCGGTGGTGGTTATCACAGCCAAAACAGCTTCCGAGGCGCGTGTAGAAGCCTATGAAGCGGGGGCGGATGCCTTCATTTCAAAGCCCTTCACTTCCCGCCTTCTGGTTTCGCGCATCAAAAATCTGCTCGAGGCGCGACACAAACTCTCGATTTCGATGATTGCCTCGGCTCCGCAACATGAAAGCGCGATATCATCTGCCCGTAAGAAAGAAGAGACCGAAGGGACTGAGGAATCCCCTATAATTTCGAAAATGAACGATGCCGACCGCGCGTTTGTGGAGAATGTCAACAGAATTATCATCGACAATATCTCCGACGCGGGCCTCGAAGTGAAGGCCGTGGCTTCAAAAATGGCCATGAGCCACAGCACGCTCTACCGCAGGGTGAAAGCAACGACCGGACTGACCGTGAATGGCCTTATACGGAAATGCCGCGCCCGCGAAGGCGCCCGATTGCTGGAAACGGGGAAATATACAATTTCAGAGGTTTCCTATATGGTCGGCATCAACTCGCAGAGCAACTTCCGTATATGCTTCAGAGAGGAATTCGGGATGAACCCCTCGGAATACATTGTTAAAATCTCAAACGCTTCCGGGAATCATTCTGCTGCCGACGATCATTCTGCTGCGGGCGATGATTCATTCGCTGAGGATTGAGGCCACCGCGGAATGATATTTCGCCATGTTGGTGGATTTTCTGATCTGCTTCCATACCTTGCGGCCAATCTCTGGCTCGGCATATTCCCAGAAGGGTTTGATTTTCGAAAGCACCTGCGCGTCGCCGCAAAGCGTCGTTTCATAATGTTGGAGAAGCAGCCGGTGAAAGCGGAGAATATCTTCGAGCCGTTCTTCAAGGCTTCTCTCCCTCCCCTCAATTGCCTCGGCAATAAGCGACGGTCGTGCAAGAAGTCCCCGGCCGGTCATGACGCCGGCTACCGACGGAAAACGTTCTCTGATTCGTGAGATATCGGCCGGAGTGTTGAGATCGCCGTTGTAGATCACCGGATGGCCCGCGACCGCCGCGAACTCGCCGAACTGTCCGAGATCCGGGTCACCCTTGTATTGCTGACGCGCCACACGCGGATGCATCGTGACATGCGAAAGCCGCATGCCGGAGATGATCTGAGCCACTCCGCGCCATTCCTCGGCATCCTCCGCGCCGAGGCGCATCTTGAGGGAGAATTCCGTGTCGGGAAATTCATCGATCAGAGCGGGCAATTTCTCATATTCGCCTATGTTTGCGATAAATGCCGCGCCTCGTCCGCGAGCCGTCTGCAACGGGAAGGGGCATCCCGTGTTGAGATCGATTCGTTTTGCGCCTAAGGAAACAAGACCTTCCACAAGCGGACGCAATTCCTCAAGATCGCGGAAAATCACCTGCGGCACAACCCTGTGGTTGGCATTGAGCTCCGATGTATAATCCTTCAGGTCGTGACGGCGGAACTCTCCGTGCTCCAGTCTTATGAAAGGCGTATAATATTCCTCCGCGCCTCCATAGACTTCGCTGTGGAAATGTCGCCAGGCGGCATCGGTATGACCCTGTACGGGAGCCGCCAGTATTCTGAATCTTGGTTTATCTGCGTTTGTCATTATATTCTGAAATTTTTGCCGTTCTATTTTTCGGGAAGAAAAGCGAACACCACTGCCGCTATAAGGCAAAGATAGGAGGCGAGGTGGTTCCATTGAAACTTCTGTCCCTGAAAACAGAGCATGGCTATCACGGTGAAAACCGTCAGGGTGATCACCTCCTGGATAACCTTGAGCTGAAACAGTGAGAAGGGTCCTCCGTTCTCATTGAATCCCATTTTATTTGCAGGCACCATGAAACAATACTCAAATAATGCCGTCAGCCACGACAATAGGATAACGGCTATCAGCGGCCAGTTTTTTGTTATTCCCATGCTGCCGAGTTTAAGATGTCCATACCATGCGAAAGTCATGAATACATTGGAAATCACCAGCAGCAGTATCGTTATCAACGCGGTTTTCATCAGACTCTCTTTTACTCTCTTCCTTAATTTTGGCAAAATTAAAATATAATAATTAATTTTGCATTGTTTTATAGTTAAAATATTCATTCAGATGAATTCGTAGTGCTATGCCGTAGGGACGCGATTAATCGCGTCCGCCGTCTAAATAGCGTCTACATTACATAATATCTTGAGTATATATTTTCTTAGCTACTTATGAATATTCAGCAAATAGCAGACGACATATTCTATGTCGGTGTAAACGACCGTGTGAAACATAAGTTCGAAGCTCTCTGGCCACTCCCCTACGGAGTGAGCTATAATTCCTATATTGTGGCCGGTTCTGATAAGGTAGCTCTCATCGACACCGTCTGCGTTGAGGAAGTGCGCGAGTATTTCAATAAACTCAAAGATCTCGCGGCCGACCGCAAAATCGATTATCTCGTAGTGAACCATATGGAGCCGGACCACTCGGGATCCATCCCGGAGATTGTGCTCGCTTATCCTGAGATTAAGATTGTGGGCAATTCGAAGACTATAGATATGATACGGGGGTTCTATCATTTCGACGGACCCGACCGATTCCTGACAGTGAAAGAGGGCGACACGATAGAACTCGGCGGAAAGACCCTGCGTTTCTTCATGACGCCGATGGTGCATTGGCCCGAAACCATGATGACTTATGTAGAGGAGCAGCAGGTGCTCTTCTCGGGCGATGCGTTCGGCACATTCGGCGCTCTGAACGGAGCGGTGCTCGACCGCGATATGGAAACTTCTGAGTATATTTCGGAGATGTACCGTTACTATTCCAATATCGTGGGTAAATACGGACGCTTCGTGCAGAATGCAATAGCTAAGCTTGCCGACGTAAAGCTTGCAATGATATGTCCTACCCACGGGCCGGTATGGACCGATATGATTCCTCAGGTAGTCAGGATAGTGTCGGATCTGGCGGCTTACCGCAGCGAGCGTGGCGTGGTGATCGTTTATGGATCCATGTATGGCAATACGGCAGAAATAGCCGAGAGGATAGCCGAAGAACTCTCCGCTCTCGGAGTAAAGAGGATAATAATACATAATGCATCCGTCTCCGACATGAGCTATATGATAAACGATGCCTTCCGCTACGAGACTCTGATTGTCGGCTCCGCCACATATTCGATGCGTCTCTTCCCGCCTGTGGAGGCGTTTATGAATGCTATGGAGACCCGCGAAATCAAAAACAAGGTGTTCGCCACTTTCGGCAATTACACGTGGGCTCCGGCCGTTGTCTCTCCCCGCCTCAAGGAATATGCCGACAGGATGAAGCTCATGGTTACGGCCTCGATGGCTGTCAAACAGTCGGCCGACGAGAATACGGCTGCGGAAATCAAGGAATTCGCCCGTCAGGTTGTCAACGCCATGGAAGTAAGAGAGCAGTAATGATACCGGTCGAAAGCCATCCCTGGCCCCCTTTCATCCCCGCAGATGCCCGTATACTGATAATGGGCACTTTCCCTCCCGCTCCGGTGCGATGGAGCATGGATTTCTATTATCCCAACCGCACCAACGATTTCTGGTATATGATGGGACTCATTTTCTTAGGCGACCGCTATGCTCTCTACGACCGCGACTCCCGAACTTTCCGCATCGACATGATCAAGAATCTTCTCGAGGAAAAAGGGATTGCGCTCAACGACACGGCCCGCAAGATCCGCAGGCTTAAAGGGAATGCTTCCGATAAGTTTCTCGAAATCCTTGAGCCGGTGCCCCTCTCCGATCTTCTGCGGCAGATGCCGCATTGCCACACCGTGGCAACCACCGGAGAGAAAGCTGCTGCTGTCGTTGCTTCGCTCACACTCACCGAACCGCCGCGCATGGGCGCCATGACCGCCGACAGCTCCGGTCTCGAAATCTGGCGTATGCCTTCCACTTCAAGGGCTTATCCGCTACCCCTCGAAAAGAAAGCCGAATACTACTCAGCAATGTTCCGGCATGTTGGTATACTTTAACCGGGCCTTCAGACTCGGTTCTTTAAATATATTGAAATATGATACTTGACCTCATACCCCTGGCGATATTCGATGCCAGTGAGTTTTTCCAATGGTTTGTGGACCATGCGAGCTATCTCTTCGTATTCATCTTCATGACTATCGAGAGCAGCTTCATACCCTTCCCATCTGAAGTGGTCGTTCCTCCGGCCGCTTATCTGGCCTGCACCAACACCGGCGCCGGCTCCGACATGAACATATTCATGGTGGTGGTTGTAGCCACACTCGGCGCTCTGGCAGGAGCCTTCATCAACTATTATATCGCCCTATGGATAGGGCGCCCGGTTGTATATCGTTTTGCCGACAGCAGGCTGGGACATGCCTGCCTTATCGACAGGGCAAAGGTGGACAAAGCGGAAAAATATTTCGACCGCCACGGAGCAATCTCCACCTTTATCGGGCGTCTCATCCCCGCCATCCGACAACTCATCTCGATTCCCGCCGGCATATCGCGGATGAATGTGGCCCAGTTCGCTATTTTCACCGCGCTTGGTGCTTTGCTTTGGAATGCCATTCTCGCGGCTCTCGGCTATTGGCTTTCACTGCATGTAACGCCCGACATGCTTTTCGAGAAAGTAGAGGAATATAACCGTTATCTGACATGGGCCGGCTATGCCCTCTTCGGCCTGTGCATGATCTATATCCTCTGGCACGCCTTCCGCAAAAAGAAATAGCTATCATACAAACTTATAAGATTTATAAGATCTATAAGATTTATTCCGCAATCCCGAAAGACTTTAGTCTTTCGGGATTGTTGTATAATTATGAATGATTCGACTATGAAAAATACTCCCGCCGCCAATCCGGATGCCGGGGGCGTAAAGAGAAATTATGCTTTTCTTGTTTTTTTTCTTGTGATAGTGGCCTCTTTAGGCTCCTTCGTCAACGACATGTACACCCCGGCCCTCCCGGCGATGTGCCGCTTCTTCGGGTGTTCGGTTTCTTTGGGACAGCTTGGACTGACAATGGGAATGATCGGACTGGGAGTGGGTCAGATGATTCTCGGGCCGCTAAGCGACCGCTACGGCCGCAAGCCGGTGCTCATCGGGTCGGTAATTCTTTTTATCGTTTCTGCTATAGCGAGCGTCTTCTCTCCTTCGATTCATATTTTCAATGCATGCCGCTTATTTCAGGGACTTGGGGCCTCAGGAGGATACTTTCTTGCCCGGACCATACCGGCAGACCTTTATGCCGGACGCCAACTCGCTCAGCTGATGGCATTGACCGGCGCCATAAACGGCATAGCGCCGGCGGCCGCACCGGTGCTCGGTGGTATCACGGCCGACGACTGGGGATGGAAAGGAGTCTTCGTCGTGCTTGCCGGATTTGCCCTCGTCATCCTTGCCGTATCCCCGTTTCTTAAAGAGAGCCTTCCAAAATCGCGGCGCACCACCGGAGCATGGTGGAAAAGTCTCCCGGGATATCTGAGTCTGCTGAAGAACAGGCCATTCATGATTCACATATGCTTCAAAGGAGCCGCTCTCGGCATGTTGTTCGCATATATCTCAGCCGCTCCGTTTATCGTCCAGACGCATTATGGCTTCAGTCAGACGCATTATGGTCTCCTTATCGGTTTCAATGCCATATTCGTAGCCTCCGGCTCAATACTGGCCATGAAGTTCAAGCCTCTGAAAAAAGCGGCCCGCACAGGCACTCTCATTCTTGTGCCTGCAACTTTAGTTCAAGCTGTATGCCTATGGCTCGTCCACAGTCTGATCGCCTACGAAATCTGCATGGCTGTCATGCTTTTCGCCCTCGGCCTGATTTTCACCACCACAAACACTCTTGCGATGAACGAGGGGCGCCAACGGGCCGGAGAAGCGTCAGCTTTGCTCGGGCTTGCCGGATATGTGGTCGGCGCCACGGTGGCTCCGCTTGTCGGTCTCGGCAACGTGATGCATTCCGAAGCGATCGCTCTGGTGGTTCTCGCCCTTATCGTGCTTGTTTGTTCGCGAGGCTCTCACAAACTCCCCGCCGACCTCGACTCCTCCACCCGGGCCCGGAAATAACTATATCACGGTACACAAAAGCGGCGCTTCGGAACCGATGTCCCGGAGCGCCGTCCTTTTAGTTTCAAGCAAATTTTCTTTTAATCCGTTATCTGCGGATTGTCCCTTCATCAGCGGATGAAGAGGAGCTCGCGATATTTCGGCAGAGGCCAGATCTCGTTGTCCACCATCAGCTCAAGCTTGTCGATATGATAACGGATGGTTTCCATCTGCGGAGCCACCTCATCGTGGTAAGCTATGGCTTTTTCACGTTCGGAGTCGATGCGGTTGGCCTTGCGCCGGGCATCGACCATCGTGGCTACGCCGCTCTTGATGGCCGATACATGCTCGCTTATAGCCTCTATAGAAGCCAGATCCTGCGATGCTATACGATCGGATTTGTCGCCTTTGAAAAGCTCCTTGATCTTATAGACATTGTCGAGCAGGAGCGACTGATAACGGATGGCGGCCGGGATGATATGGTTGATGGCCAGGTCGCCGAGTACGCGGCTTTCGATCTGGATCTTCTTCGTATACATCTCCCATTTCACCTCGTTGCGGGCTTCAATCTCCTTTTTCGAGAGCACGCCTGTGCGGGCGAACATATCTATGCTCGATGGCGACATATAAGAATCGTACATCAACGGAGCCGATGTCTCAACGTCGAGACCGCGACGGGCTGCCTCCTCTTTCCACTCATCGCTATAGCCGTTGCCGTCGAAATGAATGGCTTTGGAGTCCTTCACGAGTTTGCGCACTTCGTCGAGAATGGCCTTCTCTTTGTTTTCACCTTTCGCCATACGGGCCTCCACCCTGTCGGAAAAAAGCGAGAGCTGGTCGGCAACCGCGGCATTGAGAGCAATCAGCGCGGAGGCGCAGTTTGCAGACGAACCCACAGCGCGATATTCGAAGCGGTTGCCCGTGAAAGCGAAGGGACTCGTGCGGTTGCGGTCGGTGTTGTCAACAAGGATTTCCGGAATCTGAGCTACATCGAGTCGCATCTCCTCTTTACCTTTCACGGTGATTTTCTCCTCACCTTCCGATTTCTCGAGTTTATCGAGAATGGCGGAAAGCTGCGAACCGAGGAACATCGAAATGATCGCCGGGGGAGCTTCGTTGGCGCCGAGACGATGAGCGTTTGTGGCGTTGATGATCGAGGCTTTCAGCAGTCCGTTGTGCTTATGAACGGCCGACATCACGTTGGCAACAAATGTTATGAAGCGCAGATTGTCGGACGGGGTCTTCCCGGGGGCGAAGAGCATCTCGCCTTTGTCGGTGCCGAGACTCCAGTTGTTGTGCTTGCCGCTACCGTTGATGCCGGCAAAAGGTTTCTCATGCAGAAGAACGCGGAAATTATGGCGCTTTGCCACCTCCTCCATTATTGACATGAGCAGAAGGTTGTGGTCGTTGGCAAGGTTGCATTCCTCGAACACCGGAGCAAGCTCGAACTGATTGGGGGCCACCTCGTTATGGCGCGTCTTCACAGGAATTCCGAGTTTGTGGGCCTCTGTTTCGAGATCGAGCATGAAAGCCTCTACGCGACTCGGTATCGAGCCGAAGTAATGGTCCTCGAGCTGCTGGTTCTTTGCCGATTCATGGCCCATGAGCGTGCGTCCTGTCAGCACAAGGTCGGGGCGTGCTGAGAAAAGGGCTTCGTCAACGAGAAAATACTCCTGCTCCCAGCCTAAGAATGTCTGGACATGATTCACTTCCGGGTTGAACAGTCGCGCCACACGGGTAGCCGCCTTGTCGATACTGTTGAGCGCGCGCAGAAGCGGCGTCTTGTAGTCGAGACTCTCGCCGGTGTAGGATATGAATACGGTCGGGATACAAAGGGTGTTGTCGATGAT
>URNY01000059.1 GCA_900549375.1 uncultured Bacteroidales bacterium
CGAAGTGCCGATTTTGTCTTATTTCTGTATATCAGTTGAATAGTTCTTGCATATTCCGCTTTTCGGAGGGGCAGGAGGCGCCTCTCGGCTCAGGGCGGGCGGGGGTACCTTAACGGACACATGGGGGAATTCCCCCAAACCCCCTCTGTAAAGTCTTGAAATTTCGGCATTCTCCGATTTCAAGCCTTTACTTTTCTTAGGATGCGCGAATCTACAATGTTATTTTGCAAGCTAAGGCACTGAAATAACATCGTTTGCTTCGCTCTTTTGATTTGAGTTTTTATGTTTTAAAACATGTTCGTTATTGAAATTTTTGTGCTAAAAATATTTGTAAATATGGAACATATTTGTTACCTTTGCAGTGTTATTAATAACAAATAGCACAATGAGATTATGAAGTATTCTGAATTAGAGGCTGAACTTACAGCCGCAGGATGCCATGTCGTTAGGAAAGGCGCAAACCATCTTATTTGGTATTCGCCAATTACGGACAAAAAGTTCCCTCTCGGCCATCACGGAGCGAAGGAAGTTCCTGGTTCGTAGCGTCCGCAAGGCTTCAGGGTTGAACAAATCCTGATTTCTCGGTTCTGAAAAATGAGTAGGGGATTTCCCCTACTCATCTCCATAATCCTATTGAATTATTTGTTATTAAAAATAAAGGAGGCTTCGCCTCCTTTTAAAAAGAATCTAATAATTTTCATTAACATGAAAGTAAATATAATTTTTGAAATGGCCAAGGATGGCGGATGTTCCTGCTTCATGAAAGAAGAATTGCCGGATTTCGCTCTTTTTGGTTATGGCAATTCTCCGCAAGAAGCCAAAGAAGATATGCTTAAGGCTTATGAGGAAATAAAAATTATGCTTATCGAAGAGAAAAAAAATCCTCCTGAACTTGATTTCATTTATCACTATGATATGAAATCATTCTTCGAATATTTCGATTTCCTTAATGTCTCTAAACTCGCTCAGCGCGCGGGAATTAATCCTTCTTTAATGCGCAAATACTCTTCGGGATTGGTTAAAGCCGGAGAAGGCCAATATTTAAAATTACAACGCGCCGTCCATTCGATTGCTAACGAATTGGCCGCCGCTAATTTTTAAAATATTTAGCCCGTGAGGGTACTTCATTAATCATTGTACTATTGCCGCGCCTTTGTGCGCGGCTTTTTTATTATATTTGCAGTAGAAATTTTTAACCTCAAATCATGAAAGCAACTAAATTCCTTTTATTCGCGGTCTGCGCCGCCATCCTTTCTTCATGTGCGCCTAAGTTCTCCTCTCGGGTATTTTATACTGATTATCAGAAATACGCCGCCGAGGGTTTCTTTGTCACCGAATCAAATACGGTTCCTTTCGATTATACGCCGGTCGGCTCCGTGCTCATCCGACAGAAAGCGGGCGTTATGTCGGAAAATGAAATCATGGCTCAGGAGGTCAAGGAGAAACGCGGTTATGACGAAATTTATGGCGAGTATGAGAAGAAACGGTTCTCGAATTCATGGAAATCTCCGAGCGACTATACTTTGCTCGATTCCGCTCAGAAAGTCGCCATGGGACAGAACGCCGACGGTATTATTAATCTCAGAGTCTATTTCCCCGATTTGAATAACCAAAACATTGTCGAGCTTTCCGGAATGCTTATTAAGAGAAAATAATGATTTGTTCTCATTTATGTGATTTTTTTGCAACCGAACTGATGAAAATGAATATAGTTTTGATTGTTATAGGCTCGATTTTATTGATTGCCGGGATTGTGATGACAGTATCTCATAAGGATACAGAAAAGTTGGGTGTCGCAAATGCGCAAAATAGCATTTCTTCTTCCATGGATGGCGAAACGAAACAAAATGGAATACGTTTCGAAGAAGTATCTAATGGACCGGTCGCGGGACAGGTTGCTAATAATGCTTCGAATGAAGAAGCCTCCAGAAGTGATTCAGATTCAAAAACAGACCCGAAAGAAATGGGGAATGATTTTGAAGGATATATCGCTGATATGCTTAAGGCAAATAGTATTCTGCTGAAGGAGTGGAATCAGGGCACTACGTCGCCTGAAGGAGCTTATGCGGAAAATGAGTTGAATCCTGATTTTCGCGTAATTCAGAAATCTGAGCGCGGGAGCATTGAATATTGGGTTGAATGCAAATATCGTTCTCGCCTTCAGCGCGAGGGCTTCAGGCTCGAGGATTACCAGCTTAACCGCTACGAGTCTATTCAACGCAGTTCAAAAAGAAAAATTATCATTGCTTTGGGTGTGGGTGGTTCACCCAAAGCTCCATCAGATTTATACCTCATCCCGCTTGACACGATTTCTCGATTCAAGCGCATAGGACACAAATTTCTTCCTCATTATGCTTTGGAGAACCCACGAGAAAATTTTAAATCTCATATGGGAGAATGGTTCTTTAATGAAGTTTTCAAAAAGAATAGGAAATAAGTTTGGTAATATCAGCAAAAATCGTTACTTTTGTGATGCAAAATAAACAAGATTGTTCGTCAATCCCGCTGAGCTTCGGTTAATGCTCGGACTTATATCGGGCTTTTTTTTATGCCCGAATACATAATCAGCTTCGGCTGTCATATCCTTACATTATTTTCGCTCTTCGGGAGTGACAATCTTGTTTGTTTTGCGACGGGATATGACAGCCGTTTTTTTTCTGTCTTTATGCAAAACAAACAAGATTGTATGAAAGCGATTTCATTGAGGCCTGCCGGGACGGCCGTAAACTTCCGGATTCTCGCAGTTTTCTCGCAGTTTTTAGCTTACTTTGGTGTATCAATAGCCACCATCAGCGCCATCGTCTGCTTTATCGCTACGATTTGCGATGCAGATGCACTCGCCGCCGGCGCCGCTTTTTCAGCTCTAATCGGCGTCTATCCGTCAACCAAAAGCCAGAAAGGAGAAACAAGCTATGAATAATTCACGTTCAAATCAGACGCCCGGGTATACCGAGGAATCGATTGTCGGTAATCACGTCACATCTTCGTTTGCTATGGAGCCGGGAGCGCCTTACGGCGACCCGACAGATGTCTATGGTATAAAAGTCAACTCGGACGACATGCAAGAGGGAAAAATCATCTTCTCTTCTTTTGAGGAAATGGAAGAATTCTCCCGCCATCTCGCCGAGTATGTCGAACGTAAAAGGAAGAAATAGGATTTTTTTATGCATGATGGAAATTTTTGGAGCAGGGCCGCAGTGATGCGGTCCTGTTTGTCTTTTAATGCTGCAATGTCAGCGGATATTTTCGCCCTAAATATTTCGATTTATGGGAAAATATACCGCTACATCAAAAATCAATCTCGAGGTCAACGGCAAACAGGCCTCGAAGATTTTCAACCAGCTCAAGAAGGAAGCCGAAGACCTGCGCAAAAAGATAGATGCCGCCGCAAAGGCCGGCGACAAGGCTACGGCCAAGAAGCTCCAGAAGGAACTCAATGATGTCAACCGCCTCATGAAGCAGATGAAGTCGGAATCTGCAACGGTCGCCGATGTCCTAAAACGTCTCGATAAGGCTACTCCGCGGGAGCTCCAGAAAACGCTCTCTACTCTCAAACGCCAGCTCCAGGATCTCGAACGCGGTTCCAAGGCATGGGAACGCCAGATTGAACTGATTAAATCAGTCAAGGCCGAAATCGACAAAGTCAATGATTCTCTCAAGGAGTCGGATTCTCGCTGGAGCAAGATGAATAAATGGCTCAATGATTGCCAGACCTTTCTCGCCGGCGCCGCAGCTGCCGTCACCGGTTTGGTGATGGCCGGACGCAAGGCCGTAGAGGCTTATGCCGAAATGGATCAGGAGATGGCAAATGTCCGGAAATTCACCGGAATGTCGGCCGAAGAAGTCGAAGCTCTCAATGTCGAGTTCCAAAAGATCGATACACGCACGCCGCGTGAGGAACTTAACAAGCTCGCTCAGGAGGCCGGGCGCCTCGGGAAGTCTTCGCAGGAGGATGTTCTCGGTTTCGTCCGCGCCGCCGATAAGATCAACGTCGCTCTCGATGATCTCGGTGAGGGGGCCACGCTGACGCTCTCAAAACTCACCGGCATCTTCGGCGATGAGGAACGCCTCGGCACAGAGCAATCCCTGCTTGCCGTCGGTTCCGTGATAAATGAACTTTCTCAGAATTGCTCGGCATCGGCCCCTTATATCGCTGAATTCGCTTCTCGGCTCGGGGGCGTCGGCTCGCAGGCCGGTCTTACCGTCCAGCAGATCATGGGATATGCCGCCGTTCTGGACTCAAACAATCAGAAGCTCGAAGCTTCTTCAACGGCTCTTTCGCAGGTGATGGTGCGCATATATCAGGAGCCGCAGAAATACGCAAGAGTCGCCGGTATTGATGCGGCCAAGTTCACGAAGTTAGTGAAAACAGACATGAACGAGGCGCTGATCCTGTTCCTCTCTACGCTGAACAAGGCCGGAGGGATGAACACTCTATCGCCGATGTTTGCAGATATGGGAGAGAACGGTTCACGCGCAATTGCCGCACTCTCTACTCTCGCCGGAAATATCGATAAGGTTGTGTCTCAGCAAAAAGTGGCAAATGAGGCCTTCCGCGAGGCAACTTCTATCGATACAGAGTTCAATGTGCAGAACAATACCGTGCAGGCCTCGCTCGATAAAGCTAAGAACCGGTTCAATGAACTCGCGGTCTCACTGGGTGAGAAGCTCCAGCCGGTGATGAAGTATGCGATTTCTACGACATCGATGCTTGTTCGCGTTCTCGATCAGGTTATCTCGTTCGTCACCAAAAACGGAACGGCTCTCGCTTCTCTGACGCTTGCAATTGTGGCGTATTCTACAGCTGCTCATTTCGCTACGATCAAAACAAAATTGATGACTGCAGCTCGCGTTGTCGACACCGCAATCTTGAATGCGGAACGTGCGGCTCTCCTGCTCTTCTCTGCGGCCACTTATGCACTATCGGGCAATCTCGCAAAGGCGAGAGTGGCCATGCGTGCGTTCTCGGCCGCAGTCGCTTCAAATCCGATCGGTTTGGCCGTGACTGCCATTGCCGCGCTCATCCCTCTGATCATTAAACTTTGTCAACACACAGAAACATATACGGATCGCGCCAATAAGCTTATCGAGAAGTCGCGCCAAGTGTCGGAGGCCACAATGCGCGAGCAGGCTGAAATCGATAAACTTTTCGGCGCTCTCAAAGGTGCCGAGAAAGGCTCTGAACAATATCTGAGCGTAAAGAACCGCCTGATCTCTCAATATGGGAAGTATCTCTCAGGGCTTATCGATGAGAAGGGGGAGATCATCAACCTCGCTCAGGCTTATGATACGCTCTCGAGAGCGGTGCAACGTTCCGCCCAGCTGCGCGGCCTCACTGATGCGAAAGAGGAACTCGGCAAACAGTATTATTCGGAACAGACGGAGGCGTTGAACCTCCTGCGAGGTTCCCTGAAGGGTTATGGAGCTTCCGACATGGAGGCCGAGCAGATTATAACCAAGGTATCGATGGCGATGTCTTCCGGCAAGGGCATCGATGCGAAGACGCTGCAGCGCATTCAGTCGCTCTCGGAGGGTCTCCCGGTTGCCGATACGAAGACCGGCGAGAAATTTACGAATAGCGTTCAGAAATGGTATGCCAAAAACAATTTGCCGTTCTCAAAGAATGCAACAACGCCGATCTCGATATTCAGATCTATGCAGTCGAATCTGAAGGATTACCGAACGGGCCTCAAAAATATCGAAAATATGGAGCTCGGCGTTAATCCTTCCAAGAACTACGACAGCAACACTCTGCTCAAAGTTCTTGAGGGACTCGACAAGATTGTCGAGTCGGGAGAGTCCGGAGCCGTTTCTGTCCCTAACCTATATGCGCCGGAGTCGAAGAAAACGATGCCGCTGGTTCTCAATGAAGAGGGAAAAAAGCAATGGACGAAGGATCAGCAGAAACCATTGGTGTATCGTCCGGACGCTTCTCCGCAGCCGTCGTCGGCACTCGGCTCCTCGGGCACGGATCAATTCGGCCTCGCCAATGCTCCGACTGTCTCTTTTCAGATTCAGCCAGTCGCACAGCCTGCGAAGAAGCCTCGCGACGTTTATTCCGGCAAGGGTTATTCGACTATCGCGGCATCGCCGATAGAAGCAAAAGCTATCGCCGATCAGATCCGTGAGGAGCTGCGCCTGCGCGGTGTCGCTTTCGATGGAAATGATGCAGGCTCTACAGATCTTGAGCCACAGAGTGTGGATCCTGCGGGCAACTATGTCTCCGAGAAGGAACAAAAGAAGCAGGAGCGCGAGGCTCGCGCTGCCCAGATCAAGGCCCGCAAGGAGTTTAAGGAGCGTTTGAAGGAGATCAAATCCGAACGCGAAAAGGATATGGCCGAGATTCTCGCCGAAAGGTCAGTCGGAAATCTCGACTATCGCAAGTTCCAGAATGAAAAGTTCGACATCATGACCCGGTATTATAAAGATTCTATCGATCTTTATGATAAAAACGGTCTCGAAGATGATGCCGAAAGGCAGGAACTTGATAAAAAACGGCTGGAACTCGAGGACTCTTTCCGTCGTGAGAAAGTGGTCCTCGACCTCGATGCCGTCAAGCGCACGGCTGCGCTCGAGGAAAGGATGCTTCAGGCTGCGTTCAACTCAAAACGTAACCGGACGCTCGCCGATGAACTGAAGCTTCAGGAGGACCTGATGGATATCCGCTATAATGCGCTTTTGGATGAGCAGAAGCTTTATTCCAAAGGCTCAAAGGAATATGAGGATGTAGAGCGCCGCATGCAGGATCTTCTTTGGCAAGACCGACAGGATAAGCAGCGGTTGATTCTTGCCAAAGAAAAGGAATTCCGCGATAAATTCGACAAGTTGTCAGTAAAAGAAAAATATGACCTCGAGCTCGCTGCTCTCGAGGAGCTTCATAAACGGAAGAAAATTCTGGATTCGGAATACGAGGAATGGCGCAAGCGCCTTCTCGCCGATCGCGATAAGGATGTGCGTAAAGAAGGAGATAATTTGCCTGGTTCTCCTGAAAAGAATAATTTCTCTGCTGCGACAGAAGCAAGAATTAAATACAAAGCAGGCAAACTTGAACTCGATAAGGCTAAGGCAGATGGTGTAATCGATGAGGACGAATATAATATTCGTCTGCGTAGATTAGGAACAGAATTGCGAAATTCTCTTATCTCGCCTTTGAAAGATGCTGATTCGGAATGGGTTAAATTGCTCTCGAATATGATTGGCGCATGGGCAGATTTCTCAGATGCGTTGCGTGATTCGGATGCGGATCCATTTACAAAGCTCTCTGAAGCAGTCAAGGCTACAGCGGCAATCGTCGGCGCCGTAACTTCTCAGATCACCGAATTCTCAAAAATCGAGTATGAGAAGCAGTCGAAGCAGGTAGAAAAAAGATATGATCGAGAGATTGAACTTGCCGAGGGCAATACATATCTCACTAAAAAACTCGAGAAGCAGAAACAGAAGGAACTCGATGCTCTGAAGGCTGAAGAAGCTAAGAAGAATTTCGCGATGCAGGTGATCGCGACTATCGCCCAGACGGCTGCGAATGCCGTTCAAGCTTACGGAGCCGGTCTTTCTGTAGGTGGCCCGGCCGGTCTCGTACTCGCTCCTATCGCCGCGGCGCTTGCGGTTGCTCAAGGTGCCGTCCAGATTGCTTTGCTTAAGAAGCAACAGCAGGCTGCCGAATCGGTCGGCTATTCGGAGGGAGGTTTCACACGCCCGGGAAGAAAGGATGATCCTGCAGGCGTAGTTCATGCAGGCGAATGGGTTGCATCGCAGAAGCTCGTCAATTCGCCGCAAACTCGCCCGCTTATCGACATGCTCGAGTATGCGCAGCGTAACAATACCATCGGCTCCATTTCGATGCGGGACGTTTCCCGGTCGGTGGCTGCGCCGATGATGGCCGCTTACGCCGCACCGCAGATCCAGCCGGTGATTGTCGCTCCTGCAGAACAGGATCGACAGCAGCCGGACCCGCAACTCTCGCAAGTGATGGGGCGTCTCGCCGATCGTCTCGACGCTCCTTTCGTCACTGTCAATTCAGTCACCGGTGATTTCGGCAGCCTACAGGCCGAAAACAGATATAAACGTATGATCGCAAATAAGTCAAGACGTTCCCGCTCATGATTAGGATTATTGTCAACGGACGCGACCTCGAACTGCCGTCGGATATCGCGTTCACTCTCACGCTGGAAAACAGGCTGTTTTCCAACTCCGACGGCTATTCGTTCGATATCGAGATCCCTCTGAGGGATTCTCGCGTGAATTCGGAAATATTCGGCGTTATATGGCGAAAGGATGCCGAAATTGAGAAATTGAAGTTCTCGGCAATCCTTATCGCTCAGAATGTTGTGATGCGCGGCATTGTGGCCATAGTTTCGGTTTCGGATAAAACGCTGTCGATTCAGTTTTTGGAAGGCCGGTCGGCTCAGAATTTTGAACGCGATCTCGAGGAAAAGTATATCAACGAGCTCGAGTTGGAGCGCTTCAATGTGCCGTCTTCGGTTCCACAACATCCGCAGGATGTGTGGAAATCTTTTGATGAAGGGGCTGAAGCTGTCGCCATCCCTTGGGTAAACAATAATTCTGAATCTGGAATCGTGCAGAATTGTGTGGGATATCCAGAACAAAGGGGGCCTCTCTTATTTCCCTTATCTGCCGGTTCTGATCCATAAGATTTGCAAGGCTGTCGAATATCGGTGCGATATCGTCCCTATCGAGAGGTCGCGTTTCCGGCATCTCATTATCTGCAATGCATTGCCTGCGGTTTTCAATCATAAGAATTATGCTGACGCCCTGCCTCATTGGACCGTCAATGAGTTTTTCGAAAAATTGGAACCGATTCTCGACGGCGAATTCGACATAGACAATTCATCAAAAATCATCTCTTTTAGATTCACTCGTGATATACTCGAGGAGATTGATCCGGTCTGCCTCGATGATGTTGTCGATGATTTTACCGCCGAGTTCGACACGATGAACGACGACAAGTCTAATCTCGATCTGATGCACAACATCGGCTACAAGGACAACGGCTCGCGGTTCTGGCCGATTCTTTCCTGCGACTGGTTCATCAGAAACCGTCGCAAGAATCCGGACGCGGGCGAGCCTTGGGTGATGCCGGGTTCTTCTTTTGTCGTCGGCGATGACGGCCACCGCCGGCCGGCAGATGATGCGCAATGGATCCAAAAATGGATAGTCGAGTTCGATACCATGGATGAATTTATATCTAAATTCAAGGAATATGAGTATTTCGGTTTTCACCGCAATCCTATTGTTCAGCAGAATGTCTATTACGTCCGGGAAGTCGACTGCCATTTCATATTCCATTCTACGGATTATCTTGAGCTCTCTCTTAAAAAAGGATTCGTCCACCATTTCGAAATCATGCCTGTAAATGTTTTCGGCATGTATACAGTAGATCCGGAGGAAGAGGATTTCGATGAATTGAGCACTGTCCCGGTGCCTATCGATGATGCGGAGTTCAAATGCGCATTTCTGACTTTCACGAATCCGGACGATTCCGAGATGACCGGAGATGAAGTCTACAATTACTCCGGCACCGGCGAGGATCCATGGAGCGGAAGCGAAAACAGCGGTCAGGATACTGTCGACTTCCAGAAGAGCCTCCAGCCGCTCGTCTACCAGAATATCATGAAAGGCGATCAGTCAAAGAAGCAGGAATATTTTGACAGGCTTTTCCTCGGTTTTTGGGCCGGAGACCATCCGTATCTTGAGCAGATAGGACCGCGACCCATAACCTCGAATGTCGTGATCTACGATTATTTCAAGTACAAAATATTCAAGCAATATTCTTTGCGCCTTAATCATGACTTCTCCCGCGGTTCGGAGCAGTATTTGTCTATCGATGATAAGAAACTTTTCAAGTTCTCTTTCATCTCAGACTCGCTTCCTTCGCCGAGAGCGACTTACTATATAAAAGGGAAGCGTTATATCTGCTCGAAGCTCACCATTGAGTTCAACGCCAGCGGAATGTCTCGCATGATTAAAGGAGAGTTCTATAGGTTCTGACCGGGATCATCTTCGAATGCTCCTTTAAAATTCTTCGTCTCGGCATGGATGTCTTTCTCTATGCCGAGATATTTGTTTGTTGTCGATATGTCGGTATGCCGCGCCTGATCGCGGGCAATCACGATGCCGGCCGCGTTCGCCAGATCCCGGATGCCGGTATCTTTAAGACTGAAAAACTGGTATTCCTCGCCCCATCCTAATTTCTTGCGCATCGTCACCCAGCGTTTGTTAAATCTGTCCGGATCCCATTTCTCAGGAGCAGGACGAAAATTCTTCCCGAACAGATACCAGTTCCCGGGACTCTTGAATATGTCGAGTTTTACCATCATCCGGATGATTGTAGCATTAAGGCCGACATACCCATCTCGCTTATTTTTGCTGAATTCCTTGGAAACGAACACTCGCTGCTTCTTCAGCTCGAAGTCGCATAACCGCAGATTGCTTAACTCAGTGGGTCGGATGAATGTGTAGTATTCCATCATGACGGCGAGAAGGAAATGGGGATCTTCTTCCGAAAGATATTTCTTCAGTTTTCGCATCATTGATGCAGTAAGCGGTTTCCTGACTTTTACATCTTCCGGTATCTTCGGAATTCCTTCAGCCGGGTTCGACTCGATATATTTCCGCTGTACCATGAAATCACCGAGAGCTGAACACCAGCCCCGATAGTTGTTGCGCGTACGCGGTCCGGTGTCCCGATCGAGAAGAACCCAGTCCAGAAAGTCCGTTATGAATCCGCGGTCGTACTCGTGCGCGCTGTGTATCGGATTTATCCTTGTGCGGTTATACTCGAGCAGAACCTTTACTCTCGAGCTGTAGCTCTGAAGAGTCTTCTTTCGACCGGTCTTGCGTACATATTCGATGTATTTGTCTGCAACTTCCTCGATAGAAGTATAACCTCTCGAAAGGACATTCTCTGACCATGGATTCCATCCGCCGCGGAGCTTTACTATTAGCTCCTCGATCAGCTCTCTGGCATAAAGATTTCTCTGAAGCTTCGATTTATATTTATCTAAATGTATCTTCTTCCGGCGCATCTTTCCACGAGATGCATCCCATGTTGTGAAATCTACATAGACTTTCTTGCCGTCGGGATGGTAGACGGGTAATGAGTACCCTAATACATGGGTAGAATAATCGCGTTTCGGAGGGCACAAATTTTTTTTAGACATAACAGAAATTTGTGTAAATCCCTATCGTGCCTGGTTCGAGACGTAACGTATCTGTCTACTGTACGTCTACACTATTCTTAACAAAACAGCCAAGTGTCTGTAACGTTGACACTTGGCCTGTGTTTTGCGGAGAGACAGGGATTCGAACCCTGGGTACCTAAAAGGCACAACGGTTTTCGAGACCGCCCCGATCGACCACTCCGGCATCTCTCCTCGGTCGTTTTTGATAGCGTGCAAAATTACAACTTTTTTCTGATATAATACAAATTTTACGCAATCTTTTTTATTCGTCATTCGAAAAACGATTGAAAATCGACTCGTTTTATTAATTTTGCAATGGCATTTTTTAACGATGCCCGTACTTATATTGTTATACTGTCAGGGAACTATGGTTTCGACATTGACAGAAAGCGGACGCATCTTGAATGCGTCCCTACATCCTGAGACACCATGTCAGATAAAAATAATTAGATAACCTTTAAATTGATATATTATGGCAGACGATAGAATAATACCCGCTTCCGAGCTCATCATCAATGACGACGGTTCGGTATTCCACATCCATCTCAAACCGGAGCAACTCCGCGACCATATCATTTTCGTTGGCGACCCTGGACGCGTCGACATGGTCGCCTCTTATTTCGACTCCATAGATTACAATGTGTCTTCGCGTGAGTTTCATGCTATCGGTGGCACCTATAAAGGGAAACCGCTGATGGCCATATCCCATGGCATCGGTCCCGACAATATCGAGATTGTAGTGACTGAGCTCGACGCCCTCGCCAACATCGATTTCAAGACACGCAAAGTGAAACCGGAACACCGCACTCTGAACATTGTGCGAATCGGCACTTCCGGCTCTCTGCAGGAGGATCTGCATATCGGCGATTTCGTCATCGCCGAGAAAGGAACCGGCTTCGACGGCATCCTCAATTTCTATGCCGACCGCGACAAAGTATGCGATCTTGAATTCGAACGCGAATTCTGCCGCCATACCGAATGGAAATCCACATGGGCCGCTCCCTATACCGTCGACGCCGATCCGGAGCTCGTCCGCAAAATCGGCAGAGACGACATGGTGAGAGGCTTTACGATAGCCGCTGTCGGTTTTTATGCACCGCAGGGAAGAATGGTAAGACTGAAACTCGCCGATCCGCATCTGAATGAGAAAATTGAATCTTTCAGATACAACGGGCGACCGATCACTAATTTCGAAATGGAATCGGCTTGCCTGCAGGGTCTATCGAAACTTCTGGGTCACCGTGCAATGACCGTTTGTTGCATCATTGCCGAAAGGCGCCTGAATAATGCCAATACGGACTATAAGCCGAAAGTGCGCCAGCTTGTCGAGACTGTTCTCGACCGTCTTGTCGAGACTTACTGATCAGCATAAACACCTTCCTCAGGAGATGGAATACCGATTGCCGGGCTGACGCGTGATAATGCCATCGAACTCAAGATCGGTCAAGGCCGACATGAGTTCGGGAACCGATATTCCGGTTCTTGAAAACAATACATCTACATTGAGCGGCGTAGCCTCAAACTTAAGGATCTCATAGATTCTACCGGCCACACCCGACAATTCGGGGAAAAGATTACGCTGACGAGGCGCGATCCTTACATCGAGAGGACGCCAGTCCATCAATTCGATAACATCGGCAGCGGCTGTGACCAGATGCGCTTTCTCTTTGCGTATAAGCAGGTTGCAGCCGCCGCTCGTTGAATCTGAGATGCGGCCAGGAAGAGCCATGACATCGCGGTTATAGGAAAATGCATAATTAGCGGTGCTCATTGCGCCGCCTTTGATTTCCGACTCGACAACTATCGAGAGCCTCGACAACCCGGCAACAATCCTGTTCCGCTCGAGAAAACGGGCTGCAAAAGGAGTCGTTCCGCTCAGATATTCCGATAACACCGCTCCCCCGCTGTGTATGATCCTCCGCGCGAGGTCGCGATGGGCCGACGGATAAATAGTGTCGAGACCATGTGCCATCACGGCAACTGTAGGAAGATTGTTTTCAATCGCCGCCGTATGCGATGCGGCATCGATACCGAAAGCAAGACCACTCACAACAGTCAGATCCGGGAAATAGGCGCCTAAATCGGCCACAAACCGCGAGCAGAAATCCAGTCCATATTTAGTGCACCGCCGAGTTCCGACCATACTAAGCATATGCTCGACGTTCAGATCGGCCTCTCCGAGCTGGAAAAGCATCACCGGCGCATCGGGTATCTGCCGCAGAAGCCAGGGATAATCATCATCGAACAGAGAATAGACACGGATTGAATGACGGTTCACAAACTCCACCTCTTTGCGGGCCCTCTCGAGAGAGGCTGCAAGGTCGGTTGATGAAAAACGCATGCTCCGACTCAGGCCGAGCGTACGCGCCGACTCATCCGGGGAAACAGTGAAAAGACCTTCGGGAGTAAGGCCGGTTTCTGCCATCCGCCTCACAATGTCGGCATTAATACCCTTTACAATGCCAAGGGCTATTCTGCTTTCTGTCTTCCCCGGATTCATCTTATACTCTTCTTTATCGTATAAATTTTGCAAACACGGCCGCCAGCTCGTCGCCTCGTGTAAGCTTTCCATTTCTCAGCACTACGACTGTCACCACGCCTTCTGCGCATACTTCACCGTTCGACTTGATTATATCCTGATGGAAAATAAAGCGCGGACCTTTGCGCTCTATGCGTAGACAACTGATGAAACTGTCACCGCCGCGTAAGGATGTCTTATATTCCACCTCAATTTTCCTCACCACCGCATCAATGCCATTTTCATGCATCTCATTGAACGACATTCCGGCATCCATACAAAAACGGTGACGCGTATGTTCCATATAATGGAGATAGTTGGCATTATTCACTATCTGCTCGCAGTCGAGCTCATAGTCTCTCACCTCCATATCCATTATAAAGCAATATTTCTTATTGTTTTCTTTAAGTATTCTCATTTGTATATTAGATTTTCTTAATTCTGTTTATACTCTCTATAAATCCGGCGAATTTCTCGTCCGAAAGGAAGGCTGACCTCGGTATCCAGAGGAAACCTTTCCCGGGAAGGAGGAAGCTCACCGAATCATGGCCCAGACGCATACTTCCCAGTCGGTCGCAGCCGATAGTAAACACGCGCGTCATTGCCGGAGGTTCTGCTTCCTCTTCATCATCCGGTAACGCCTCGTAAAGGCTGACTTTAACGCCATCCTCAGAAAGGCCCAAGGAATGCGGCGACACATTCATATAGCATTCAGTGTTCAACCCGTAGTAATAATATAGGAAGAGCACCGCCATCGGGACTACCGTAAAGACAAGAATCAGCGTGACCATAAACCAGACCGCGGAGATAAAGAATCCGGCAATGATTCCGAGCACTATAAGCGCCAGGAAGAGATAGAGCCATCGCCGGCCGAAAAGCGAGAACATCTCGGCGGCACAAAGCCCGTGACCCATTCTGAAAATCCTGTCGGTAACAGTTTCCATCACTTAAGATTCTGTTGCTTACGGTTCTCTATTCCTCGCCGTCGCGCAGCTGCCGCATCCTGCGATAGTTCTCTTTGTTGACTTCGCGCAGAATCTGCACAAATCCTGTTCCCTCTTTATTGAAGAGGGTATTCATGTCGATATACTTGTCGCCGTTTCCTTTGGAAATCGGAAAAACTTTCGATCTCATCTCTTTCGCCTTGTCGGCAAGCGGCGCATGACCGCCGGGAAGCACTCCACGCAGATCGCGGTCCACTCCCGACTCATC
>URNY01000060.1 GCA_900549375.1 uncultured Bacteroidales bacterium
TCTACCAAGTATTCCCAAGCCCAGTTGATAGCTTCTTTTTTGAAATAATCACCGAAGCTCCAGTTGCCGAGCATCTCGAACATCGTATGATGATAGGTGTCGTGTCCTACCTCCTCGAGGTCGTTGTGCTTGCCGGATACGCGTAGGCATTTCTGCGAGTCGGTGACTCTTTTAGCATCCGCAGGCCTGTTGCCTAAGATAATGTCCTTGAACTGATTCATGCCGGCGTTGGTGAACATCAACGTCGGGTCGTCCTTGATTACCATCGGAGCCGACGGTACGATTTTATGACCTTTCTCCCTGAAGAAATTCTTAAATGATTCTCTGATTTCGTTTGATGTCAGCATTGTAAATGATATATGCTATTGATAATGATTGCAAAATTACTCATTTTTGAGTATTTTTGCAATCAATTCACTATGAAACGACAGATATTCTATATATATAATCCGGAGACCGATAATTTCGAGCGGGTATTTCCCTCGCTGAAAGGTCGGTTGTTGCGCGTGTTGCGCATCGGAGGTCTGTCGTTGCTGATTGGCGTCGGCATATATTTCATCATATTCTATGCCCTCGATGCTCCCACTGAGCAGAATCTCCGCAAGGAGAACGCGGTTCTTAAAAGCCAATATAACATTCTGAACCGACGACTCGATAATTCGTTGAAAGTGATGGAGGATATTCAGAACCGCGACGACAATTTCTACCGGGTGATGATGCAGATGGATCCAGTGGGCCATGGGCAGCGTCTGGCCGGGCTCGATAACGAAAAACGCTATCAGGATCTGCAGAAGATACCGGATGCCGGTCTGGTGAAAATTCTGACACAACGGCTCGACCTTTTCGAACGTCAGCTATATGCCCAGAGCCTTTCCTTCGACGAGCTACGCACGTCGGCATCTAAGCAGAAAGACAAACTTGCGCACATTCCCTCCGTGATACCTATCAATATCAAGGATTTCACCATGTCGTCGGGTTATGGTGTGCGAAGAGATCCCATCTACGGATCGTCGAAATTCCATGCCGGACTCGATTTTGCCGCCAAGACCGGAACGCCTGTATTCGCCACGGCCGACGGCCGTGTAACCGAGGCCGACCGCAAAGGAGGATATGGCAATTGCATAGATATTGCCCATGGATATAACTACGTGACGCGCTATGCACATCTGAGCGAGATACTCGTCAAACCGGGACAGGAAGTGAAGCGGGGAGAGATGATCGGCAAGGTAGGGTCCACCGGCAAATCTACCGGATCGCATCTGCATTATGAAGTGCTGTTTAAAAACGAGCCTCAGAATCCCGTGAACTATTATTTCATGGATCTCACGCCGGAAGAATATGCCGAAATGGTCCGCATTGCGGAGAATGCCGGACATGTGATGGATTAGGGAAAAGCCAAAGATGGAAGAGCTGGATAAAAAATACTATAAGATACGCGATGTTGCGGAACTGTTAGGCGTCACGGCATCGACACTGAGATATTGGGAGCAGGAATTTCCCGAATGCCGCCCGCGCCGAAGCGCTACGAATATAAGATATTATAAGTCGGAAGATATCGAGTTGCTAAAACTAATCCACTATCTTCTCAAATTCAAAGGGCTCAAAATTGAAGCTGCAAAAGAGCAGCTTAAAAGCAACAGGTCGAATGTTTCGAGACGCGTGAAAGTGATTGAGACGCTTACCCAGACACGCGATGAACTCGAAGGCATTCTCAAAGCTCTCGACCGGAGGCAAAGCAGCACTACAAACTCTCAATAACAAGGATTCAGGTCTAAACACAGACAATATAAAAATTCAGCGGTGGACACGTCGATGCGCGTCCACCGCTGATATTATATGCTTTCGTTGTTATTGTCAGACAAAGAATAGGATCACTATCTGGGCGGCTATCACTCGCATGAACATCGATAGCGGATAAACCGTGGAATAGGCAACGGCCGGAGTGTCATTGTTGGCCGCCTTGTTGGCATATGCGAGTGCCGGGGGATCTGTATAGCTACCGCTCATCATACCTATGATATAGAAGTAATTGAGCTTATATTTCGCTCTGGCGATAATCCCGACTACGATCAGCGGCACTACAGTGATTATGAAACCATATGCAACCCAGAGAGCTCCCTGATTGTTGAACACCGTGGCGAAGAAGTCTTTGCCGGCTGCGAGCCCTACAGAGGCGAGGAAGAGACATATTCCCATCTCGCGAAGCAACAGGTTTGCGGATGAATTGGTGTAGGTGACCAGACGGAATTTATGACCGTAAGCACCGATGAGAATCGCCACTACCAGAGGACCGCCTGCGAGTCCGAGTTTCATGGGCACTGACATACCGGGGAACTGAAGCGGAATGCTTCCGACAAGAATTCCAAGGAAAATGCCGATGAACATCGTTATGAGATTCGGTTCGTTGAGACGTTTCATGGAGTTGCCGAGTTTGTTGGCAAGGTTGTTGATGTCATCAAGCTTGCCGACAACCGTCAGGCGGTCGCCCATCTGAAGGCGGAGGTTGGGACCTGCCACGAGATCGACGCCGGCACGGTTCACACGTGTCACATTCAACTTGTAGGCCGAATGCAACCTCATCGAACCGAGTTTGGCTCCGTTATATTCGGTTTTGGTTACAAGAATACGTCTCGATACGACAGGGCCATTCTCTCTTTCCCATTTTTTCTCTATCACCGGACCCATGAATCGGGTGAAGAGTTCCTCATCCTGTTGCGAGCATACCACAAGACAGATATCTCCATAGTTCACTTCATCTTTAGAAGTAGGAATGATCACCGTGCCGTCAGGCTTTTCGATTCGGGAGATAACGTAATCGCAGGAGATGAGAGTATGAAGTTTTTCCATCGACAGGCCGTCAATCATTTTGTTGGTAACCTTCAGCGAAACAATATGAGGCGCGAGCAGTGAATTCTTTTCGTCATTCTCTATTTCGGCAATTTCTGAGTTTGTATCGATTTTAAAGAGTTTGCGTATCAGAATCATTGTTATGATGATGCCGATCACGCCGAGAGGATACGCTGCGGCATATCCCATCGACATCTGCTGACTCACATCATATCCCTCGGGATTGACCTGAAGGAATGTCTGCTGAGCCGCACCGAGTCCGGGGGTGTTGGTTACCGCACCGCTCATGATGCCGACAAGCTGCGATATTGAAGTCGCTCCGTCGGAGCCCCCCTGAAGGAAATAAATGGCGAACATTATCAGCACATTGAGGCAAATTCCTGTCACTGCAAGAAGATTCAGTTTAACACCGCCCTCTTTAAATGATGAGAAGAAACCGGGGCCGACCTGCATACCGATGGAAAAGATGAACAGGATGAGGCCGAACTCACGTAGAAAATGGAGCACGTCGCCATTTGCCTGATATCCGAAATGGCCCATGATAATGCCGACAAACAAGACGAATGTCACGCCGAGAGATACACCTAAAATCTTGATTTTACCTAAATAGACACCCGCAAATATCACGAAAGAATATAGTACGATCGTGCTTGCCAGAGAATCGTTGTAGGGTTTGATTAAATCGATCAACCAATCCATATGTTAATATTACTCTATGATTCTTCCAACCTGTATGCTTTCTTTTGAAAACAAAGTGCAAAATTAGTAAAAATTCCCTAAAAAAATAAGACCCCTGCTTAACATTTTTGGCAGAGGTCAAAATAATGGTTTAGACTATATTGAAATATCATTGCAAAATTTTCAGTCCATGCGGTCGCGATAGTCTTCATAGGTGAATTCGCGCAGTAGTCTGGGGTCTCCTTGCATTGGCTTGAACCATATCGAGGGATGCTGGATACCGTTGAACATATTGGTCTTTACCGTGGTATAATGATTCATATCGAGAAGAGTGAGACGACTGCCGGATTCAAGCGGTTTCTCGAATTTCCAGAAACCCGTGTAATCTCCGCTTAGACATGAATTGCCTCCGAGCCTATATGATATTCCTTCAGCAGATTCATCGGGCAATGCCTCAAGAATAGCGGGTTTGTATGGCATTTCGAGACAGTCGGGCATGTGACATGCAAACGACGCATCGATTATCGCAGTCTTTATGCCGGCATCCTCCACCACATCGAGAACTTCAGTCACCAAGTCGCCCGTCTGCCAGGTAAAGGCGCTTCCCGGTTCCATTATCAACTGAATATGTGGATACTCCTTTTTGAAAGATTTCAGCAGTCCCACAAGGTGTTCAGTATCATAATCTTTTCTTGTGATAAGATGACCGCCTCCCATATTAAGCCATTTTACATGAGGAAGCAGGTGCCCGTATTCCCGTTTGAAGGCATCAAGCACCTTTTCGAGGTCGTAGCTCGAAGATTCGCACAGAGCATGGAAATGAAGTCCTTCGATTCCCTCCGGAAGTCCCGTTGCCAATGCTTCCGGCTTCTCACCGAATCTTGAACCGGGTACGCATGGGTTATATATGTCAGTCTCGATCACACTGCAATGAGGATTCACACGAAGACCCACAGAAACATGGCGATCCGGATTTTCCGCATTATGTTTTACGACAAGAGGGTAGAATTTCCTGAATTGCGCGAGAGAATTAAAAGTTATATGTGTGCTTCCGGCAAGAAACTCGGGGAATGTCTCCTCCGTATATACCGGGCAATAAGTGTGCACTTCATTGCCGAGAAATTCGAGCGACAGTTTCATCTCATTAACCGAGCTTGCAGTAGAAGCCTGAAAGTACTCGGCAATAACCGGGAATGTTTTCCACAAAGCATTAGCCTTGAATGCCATAATGATTTTCACTCCAGCTCTTTCCGAAACATCTTTGAGCTTACGGAGGTTGGCGCGCAGCCTATCCTCGTAAACTATATAATATGGAGTTTTAATTTTCTTTTCCATCATGTCACAATATTGTGAATTTAGCGAATTTCAGAAGAAGTTTTTTGACGCCCATCACACCGAAATCCACAGTAATGGTCGGCTCACCCTGAACATTTCCCATCGATTGGATTGTGCCGATTCCGAGTTTGGGATGTTCAATCTCCATACCGATTGCAAGTTCATCAGGGGTATGCATGGGCTTGATTCCAGAACCGATTGACTTGTCAATGGCATTAATGTCACGAAGAGCGCGTCGGCCGTAATCTGGGCGGGAAGAGGGAGTGCCATAATCCCGGAACTTTCCTTCGGCGAAGGAACGCGCAGGCCTGTCGCCCCGTTCATATCGGTTATAGGCGGAGGCGGGATTTATGAATTTAGCATCCGAACTGTCGGCGATATCCACAGAAGAGACAAGCTTGAGATACCTGGGATCTATATCCGAGAGAAATCTCGACGGTTTCGTCAGCATCGTCTGGCCATTGCGGAAACGCGAGCCGGCGAATGTGAGAGTGCAGGTTACCTTCGCGCGTGTGATGGCCACATATAGCAGACGCCTTTCCTCCTCAATCTGAGCAAGAGAATCCATGCTCATCGAAGAGGGGAAAAGTTCCTCTTCGACTCCCACCACATAAATATGTTTGAACTCAAGACCTTTCGCAGCATGAACGGTCAAAAGCGTCACTTTCGGCACATCCTTTTCATCCTTCTCATCCTGATCAGTGGCCAGCATCACTTCCGATAGAAACGCCCGCATTGAGACATCAGCGTCAGCCTCCTCTTCGCGTCTCGATTCAGTGAAATCCTTTAGTCCGGCAAGCAATTCGGAGAGGTTCTCCTGTTTGCTGATGCTTTCAGGAGTATTGTCGTGGGCAAGAGAAGTCAGAATGCCGGTACGGTTGTAAATCAACTGCCCAAGCGCATAGGCGTCTGATTTGCTGTTGTCGTCGATAAACAGACTGATAAGCTCAGCAAACGCTTCAAGCTTGCGGGCAGTACCGGAATTGATACCTACATTATAGTTTTTGACATCGGATATAATCTCCCAAAGACTTTTGCCGTTTTCCGTGGCACAAGCCTGAATCTTCTTCATTGTGGTCTCACCGATGCCGCGTGCAGGATAATTTATGACACGGCGCAGAGCTTCATCATCATCCGGATTGATGGTCATCCGGAAATATGCGATCACATCTTTAATCTCTTTCCTCTGATAGAACGACAGACCTCCGTAAATCCTATAGCTTATATTCCGCTTTCTCAAAGCTTCCTCAAGGACGCGGCTTTGGGCATTAGTGCGGTAAAGGATGGCATAATCGTCGAAGCTGTCGTGGCAGGATAGTTTCGAGGCCGATATGAGATTAGCCACGAGATAAGCCTCCTCCATATCGGAATAGGTGCGGATCACCTCTACAGGTGCACCCGGCTCATTCTCGCTGTAGACATTCTTTTTCAGCTGGTTTGTATTCCTTGAGATCAGACTTCCGGCGGCATTGACAATGTTTTGCGTGGAGCGGTAGTTCCTCTCGAGTTTGAAAATCCTCAAGCCCGGATAGCGCTTTTCAAGATTGATGATATTCCCGATGTTTGCCCCGCGGAATGAATAGATGCTCTGGGCATCGTCGCCGACAACGCAAAGGTTTCTGGATTCACCGACAAGCTGGGAAATTATGAGATGTTGCGCAAAATTGGTGTCCTGATATTCGTCGACAAGAATATATCTGAAAAATTCCTGATAATGGCGGCGCACATCAGGATGGTCGCGCAACAGAAGGTTCATAAAGAAAAGGATATCGTCGAAATCCATTGCGTTTGCTCGATGACACCGCTCGCAATAAAGCTTATAGATTCTTCCCGTGAGCGGACGTTTGGCCCGGCGGTCGGCTTCCACAAGATCTTTGTTGAGCAAGTATTGATCGGCGTCGATCATCGCGTTCTTGGCATTCGATATATTACATGCCAGCACGGCCGGTTTGTATATCTTCTCATCGAGCGCGAGTTCCTTCACGATTATTTTCAGTAGAGAACGCGTGTCGGCGGTATCATAGATAGTGAAACCCGGTTTGAATCCCACCAGGTCGGAATGGGATCGGAGCAGACGCAGAAAAATCGAGTGGAAAGTACCCATCCATAGCCGCGAAGATACTTTCGTGCCTACAGCCGAAGCTATACGCTCCTTCATTTCGCGGGCGGCTTTGTTGGTGAAGGTCAATGCCATTATTCTGTATGGTTCGAAGCCATTGCTCAGAAGATCGACTATTTTATATGTAAGCACTCTTGTTTTTCCAGATCCTGCTCCGGCAATCACAAGCGAGGGGCCGTCTTTATAGACAACGGCGTCACGCTGCTGGGGATTCAGCAGGTCGAGGTAATTGAAGCTTATTTCAGACATATTAGACTCTGTTCCTTAATTATCGCTGAAAGCTCTGTTTAATTCATTATAATCCGGAATTCCCGGGATAAAGTGATAAGTGTTCCCTTCGTAATCAATGACACAGCAGTAATGGTTAAGACCATTGGAAACAATGAGATACTTTGCGCGCAGAGACATGTTGTATCTCACAATCTGGTCGAAGGTGTCCTGGGTGATTTTAACATCCGGCGCCTTGTATTCAACGATTATTAGGGGAGTGCCGTCCGGACGGAAAATAATCGTGTCGCATCGTTTGGACATGCCGTTGACTTTCACCCCTATCTCATTAGCCATCAGGCTCGGTGGATAATGGAAAGAATTGCGTAGCCAGACCGTGAATTGCTGCCGCACATATTCTTCAGGAGTGAGGGCCACAAACTTTCCGCGCAACGGATCGAATATTTTCTCAATGCCGTCGATTACGCTTGTCTTGACTTTCGTCAGGGGAATATTGAGTCTGGGAAACGTCATTCAACGATTTTGTTGGCTCCCTTATATGCGGGGTCGTAGATGGAATTCAGGAGGTCGGCCAGACGGAGTCCGCCTTTGAGGAACTGCTCTTCGATCACTGGGGTCCATTTGGCGATGTAATCATAGGAGAGATTCTCCTCCTGAGGGGTTGTATTGTAAATTTCCTTGGCAATCTCATAGCATTCCTTACCCCACTTTTCGGGAGTGCCATCGGCCAATATTTCAGCTTCCTTTTCAGGAGTGGCGCGGTCGATCTGCTGTTGCCATTCCGTATAACTCCACTTATGAGCGGATTCCGGAAGTCGGCTGTCCCATACGGTATGAAGATTGGTGGGCGACTTGAAGAACTTCACCGTCCAGCGGTTTCCGCCGAGGTCGCTGCGATGTCCCATATGCATCGGCTGATGGATATCGCCGAGAAAATGGATCACCATTTTGAGGGCGTCGGATTTCTGCTGATCGGAGGTATTTGAATCACGTAACAATTCTACCTGACCACGGATTGCGCGTACTATATCCCCATTTTCGTGCAGAGAAGCAGATTCAAAAGTTTCATCTGCATCGATGTTCTTATAGTGCCACGTCTTTGAATAGGCATATTCAGGAGTATGGGATGCATTGTCGAGCCAATTAGCATAATAGACTATAGACTTCCCTCCTAAAATTTTTTCTACTGCAGCTTTAGTTGCCGGCGTTAGATGATTTTCGGCAATGAAGCAAACCGTGTCATGTCCTTTCTGTCCCCAACCGAAACCGGAGATGCAGCAGAGCGACATTGCCGCCATGCTGAGATATAATTTTTTTATGTTCATTGTAAATAGCGTTTTTTCTGTCTACAAAAATACAAAAATTTCTCCATATACCGGAGTCTGCGACATATATACCAGTACCAAAATCTTTCCTATCCCGCAAAAATTCCTTAAATTTGTCCAATAATAACCGACAAACGGGATTCACATCATGAACGACACAAATATAGATGGAGAGAAAAGAGCCAAAGCCGATTTCAGGCGCAAACCTGAATGGCTTAAAATTAAACTTCCACGCGGTTTCAAGACAAGTCAAGTCGTAAGTCTGCTCAACGACCGGCATCTGCACACCATATGCTCGAGCGGGATGTGTCCCAACAGGGCTGAATGCTGGGGTGCCGGAACCGCCACATTCATGATTGGTGGAAATATTTGCACCCGCAACTGCCGGTTTTGCAATGTCGCTACCGGCAAACCGTTGCCTCTCGACGAGAAGGAGATAAGCGACATCGTCGACTCTGTGAAAGAACTCGGCCTCAAACATATCGTAGTCACATCTGTCGACCGCGACGATCTTGAAGATTGCGGTGCCGGACATTGGGCCAAACTTATCCGGACTCTCAAGAGGGAGGTTCCGGGACTAACCATGGAGGTTCTTATTCCTGATTTCAAAGGGAGAACTGAACTTCTTGATATGGTTATAGCCGAAAAACCGGACATAATATCGCATAATCTCGAAACCGTGAGAAGGCTTACGCCCGAAGTGAGGACATTCGCCACATATGACAATTCTCTGAATGTGCTAAGGTATATAGCTTCGAAGGGGGTCCGCACAAAATCCGGAATTATGCTCGGTTTGGGTGAAACCCGAGAAGAGATTCTTGAGACAATGGACGATCTTCTTGACGCGGGTTGCATGATAATGACAATCGGACAATACCTGCAGCCGACAAAGAATCATTATCCTTTGCAGGAATACATCCACCCTGACACGTTCGCCGAATATGGCAGAATAGGGAAGAAGAAAGGATTCCGGCATATCGAGAGCGCTCCGATGGTGAGATCGAGCTATCATGCGGAGAAACATATACTATAAATCAATCAGCCAATTACCAGTATGAGATTTCCTGTTTATATCGCATTATTATTTGCGGCTTCCATAGCAATATCGCCCGTTTACGGGGCTAAGAAATCATTGCCCGATACCCTTCCTGTACCCGGCAAAGTGCTTGATCATGAAGGGATATCATTAAATCCGACTCCGGTAGCCATAAGTCGCCCGCATACCGGTTTACTGAATCTTTCCGGCGGGATCTCCACATCCGGGATTCCTGCTGAAATGCTTGGCGCTCTCTCGGGTATCAAGCTATCGGCCCACGGTATTTCCGTAAGGATTTCTATCGACAAAGAATCATTAGTAAAAAGCAAGCCCGGGGCATACAAGCTCGAAATCGGTCCCGAAAAGATAAGTGTGACCGGATATGACGATGACGGTATCTACTACGGATTGCAGACATTGCACAATATAATAGAGGAGATCGAAAAATCCGGCAAAGATGATCTGCCGATGATGGTGGTCGACGACTATCCTGAATTCAAATACCGCGGAGTCGTCGAAGGTTTTTACGGACGTCCCTGGAGCCATGAGACAAGATTATCGCTGATTGATTTCATGGGCCGAAATAAGATGAACAGCTATGTTTACGGTCCGAAAGACGATCCTTATCACCGCACACCCGACTGGCGCAAACCATATCCGGCCGAAGAGGGTAAAAAAATCAAGGAACTTGCCGAAAGATGCCGCAAAAACAGAATGCGTTTTGTCTGGGCCATACATCCCGGTGGAGACATCAGATGGGATAAGGCGGATTATGACAGTCTGCTCAACAAGTTCGAATCGATGTATGACCTCGGGGTGCGTCAGTTCGCTGTATTTTTCGACGATATAAAAGGGGAAGGAACGGATTCAAAGAAACAGGCGGCTCTGCTCAATTCCTTGGTGCGCGATTTTGTGCGTAAGAAAGGTGATGTGGGCAATCTGATAGTATGCCCTACTGATTATAACCAGGGATGGGCCAATCCCTCCGAGAAAGGACAACTTGCCGTCTACGGCAGGGAACTCGATCCAGAAGTGGAAGTGTTCTGGACCGGGAAGGTAGTATGTGGCGATATTGAGAATGAATCTCTGGAATTTGTTGACTCGCGCATAAACCGTCCGGCTCTTGTGTGGTGGAATTTTCCAGTTACCGATTATTGCCGTCACAATCTTTTGCTCGGCCCTGTCTATGGACTTGAAACCACTCTCGATTCCTCAAAGATGGCAGGTATAGAGTCAAATCCGATGGAAAACGGAGAGGCATCCAAGGGGGCGATCTATGGCGTTGCCGACTATGCATGGAACCCTTCGGCATACAATCCTTTGGACAACTGGAACCGCTCGTTTCACGTCCTTATGCCCGGAGCATCTGAAGAATATGCCACGTTTGCCATTCATTCGGCCGACCCGCCGAAGAATTACCGCAGGAACGAATCATGGAATATAAAGACATTCTCCTACAATAATTATACTCCTGAAATGTTTGAGGCTCTCCGTAAAGAATTTCAGGCCATTTCCGAAGCTCCCGGCAAGATATTTGCAAAGGGAGAGAACACGGCTTTACTTATTGAAACTGCTCCCTGGCTCATAGAGTTTGAAAATCTCGGCAAACGCGGACTTATGGCTCTTGAACTTATCAAGACCTATGAAAGCGGGAATAAAGAAAAGTTTCAGAAGGATTACCGCAAACTGAAACTTATAAACGACATCCAACGTCCAGGCTATCTCGACCACCGCAGCGGAACGCTGAAACTACAGCCCTTCATCGACAATGTGCTCAAGGAGCTGAACGAGAAGCTATAACCTGTCGTTTAAATCATATGGATTTACGAATAATCGATTTCGCCACGAGCGATTATAAAGATATCTGGGAGGAACAGAAATCATTGTTCCAAATGATGGTCGATTTCAAAATCAGCCATAAAGAAATTACGGAGGAGTATCTGCTCATAGGCGAACATCCCTCTGTATATACACTCGGATTTCATGGAAATGCCGACAATCTTCTTGTGGATGAAGAGGTGCTTCGTCAAATGGGAGCCGAATGCATAAGAATCGAGAGGGGAGGCGACATCACTTATCACGGGCCCGGACAAATGATCTGCTATCCGATTCTGGATCTTGAGAATCATTGTCTCGGAATAAAGGGATATATGGAATTGCTCGAAGACTGCATTATCGACCTACTCGCGGAATATTCCATAAAGGGGGAGAAAATAGAGGATGCCGTCGGAATATGGATAGGAAAGGGGAGCGCGGAGGAACGGAAGATTTGCGCTATGGGAGTGAAATGCACCCGGTTCGTGACAATGCACGGTCTCGCGTTGAATGTAACGACTGATATGGAGATGTTTAATGCCATCAACCCTTGTGGCTTTCGAGACAAAGGCGTGACTTCAATGCAGAGAGAACTCGGTTATTCTCCCGATATAGAGGAAGTCAAAAGACGTTTCACCGAAATATTCATGAAAAAATTCGGCTTTGCATAATCTTATTTCCCCTTTTCGGCTTCATATTCGCGTTCGAGGAATGTCTTCACCTCCTTGAAAAGCTCGGATGCGAACACGAAATTATTGAGTGCCTCGCTTTTGCTGCGGAAAATGCTCCGGTCATCACCCGTCCAGTCACAATGACCTTTGTTGATGAACACGATATGCTCGCCTATACCGAGCACGGAGTTCATGTCGTGGGTATTGATGATCGTTGTGATATTATATTCGTGGGTGATGTCGCTCAGAAGCTCGTCGATCAGAATCGAAGTCTGCGGATCGAGGCCGGAGTTAGGCTCATCGCAAAACAGATATTTGGGATTGAGGGCAATCGCTCTGGCAATGGCCACACGTTTCTGCATGCCTCCTGAGATTTCCGAAGGATATTTATCATCGGCATTCTCGAGCCCGACCCTTTTGATACAGAATCTTGCTCTATCGAGCTGTTCTGCTTTCGACATTTTTGAAAACATCTTAAGCGGGAACATCACATTTCCGAGCACCGTCTCGTTATCGAAAAGTGCCGATCCTTGAAAAAGCATGCCGATTTCGCTTCTCAGATCTCTTTTCTGAGAGGTGTCAAGATCGCGGAAACGGCGTCCGTCATAGAGTATTTCCCCCTCTTCCGGGGTGAGAAGGCCGATAAGACATTTCATGAAAACCGTCTTGCCGGAGCCGCTTTGTCCTATTATGAGATTTGTCTTGCCGGTGTCGAACCGCGCGCTTATGTCATAAAGCACCCGCTGCCCCTCGAACCATTTGGAAACGTTTTTTGCCTCGATCATTGCAGAAGAAGTTTTGTGAGAATAACATCGGCCAGAAGAATCAGGATTGAACTTGAAACCACAGCTTTGGTGCTTGCCTGTCCAACCTCGAGCGCTCCGCCCTTGACATAAAAGCCGTAATATGAAGCCACGGAAGTGATGATGAATGCGAAAAAGAGTGTTTTTATGATCGCATACCAGATATACCACTCATTAAAAAACGATTGTATGCCATATACATAATTTTCCATTGAAATCATGTCTGTGAACCGGGCGATCAGAGCTCCTCCGACGAGGCCCATGAACATCGAAAGGACGCATAGCACAGGCACAAAAAGCACAAAGCCTATGATCTTGGGAAGCACTATGAAGTTAGCAGAGTTCAATCCCATGATCTCAAGCGCATCGATCTGCTCTGTAACCCTCATGGTTCCTATCTCTGAAGCGATGTTGCTTCCTACTTTCCCTGCAAGGATAAGCGACATCATAGTGCAGGAGAATTCAAGAATAAGAATCTCGCGTGTCGCCAGCCCGGTGGAATAGGAGGGAATCATCGGGGAGACAATATTGATTGTCATCTGAATACATATCACAGCACCAATGAAAATGGATATGATAATGACCAGAGGGATGGAATCCACACCAAGTTTGCTTATCTCGAATATAAGCTGCTTGAAGAATTCCTTCCATTTCTCCGGGACCCGGAATACCTGCGTCATGAAGACACAATATCGGCCAAACGATTTTATCGAAGATACAAACATATCAATTCTAATAAGAAAGTCAAGTGAGGAAGAACAACAAGTGTCCGTATATCCAAGCGATTTGACACCACAAAGATAATAAAAAATTTGCAGGGGATAGGCGATTTTACTAATTTTGTATAATCATGTAATGTCATATCAAGGCAAGACCGGCCAGATTGTGCGGTAACGGCCTGGGCATTGCAGCGCGTCTAACATAAATACATTATGCTGATTATCGGTATCGCCGGAGGCACAGGCTCCGGAAAGACAACAGTTGTGAGAAAAATCATCGAGAGTCTTCCAAAGGATGAAGTGGACGTGATTCCGCAAGACTGCTATTACAAAGACAATGCCCATATTCCGCTTGAGGAAAGGCTTACGATGAACTATGACGAGCCGGCTTCCATAGAATGGTCATTGCTCGTGCGTCAGCTCAAGGAGCTGAAGGAGGGGAGGGCGATAGAGATGCCGACCTATGACTTCATAACTTGTTCGAGGCTAAAGGAAACCGTGCATGTCGAGCCGCGCGAGGTAGTGGTTGTCGAAGGTATTCTTGTGCTCACCGACAAGGAACTTCGCGACATGATGGATGTAAAGGTATTTGTGGATGCCGATGCGGATGAACGCCTGATAAGGGTGATTCACCGCGACTGCATAGAACGAGGCAGAACCCCCCAGATGGTGATCGACCGGTATGAGGAGACACTCAAGCCGATGCACGAGCTTTATATCGAGCCTTCGAAAAGGTATGCCGACCTCATTGTGCCGCAAGGAGGACATAACCGCGTTGCCGTGAAGTTGCTTACTGATTATATCCGATCACTTCTCAAGCCTGCTAAATGAAGTTTAAGACAATATTCGACACTAAGCGTTTCGCACACAAAAAATCCCCGGCGCCGGAGAAGCTAACTCCCGAAGAGGAGTGTGAGCTCGATGGCAAATTGGAGGACATGCAACGCATTGACATAACGGTCGAAGAGAAGAAAGAGATTGATTCTCCCGGCGAAGAGGGTGTTGTAGTGACTGAAAAGACGGAAATCGAGATTCCCGAGAAGGGTGTGCTCCGAACGGAAAATCTAATAAAGAAATATGGTAAAAGAACTGTAGCCAACAATGTCTCCATAGATGTGACACAAGGGGAGATTGTCGGTTTGCTCGGTCCTAACGGAG
>URNY01000061.1 GCA_900549375.1 uncultured Bacteroidales bacterium
GTTCTCCGCCACGGAAACCACCCGCCGCGCCACGCTTCAGGAGACTTCCACCGGACGCATGGTGACTGAAAACCTCGCCTCAGATGTGGACTGGATGCCCAAAGGCGCCACACTCGTCTACACCTCCAAGAAGCCGAAAGGATACGACGTGATTACGCTCGACGTTCCCTCGCTCCGGAGCACTACAATTGCACGTGGCGTTCCCACGGATAATTTCACGGTGACACCCGACGGCCGCTCGCTCATCTATTATAAGAAGATCGACGGCCCGACCGACGAAGGACCGCTCAAACGTGTCAAGAGTCCCGACGACCGCATACCCGGCGACCGCGACCGCTCCTACGTGATGCGCTACGACCTGCAGACGCATGTCAGCACAATGCTTACCTACGGGGGCGCTTCCACCGAAATCTGCGATTTCAGCCGCGACGGCTCGAAGATGCTTTTCCTCTCCACAACGATGCGTCCGGATGAATACCCGATGTATTTCAGAGACCTCGTGCAGATGGACCTGAACACGCTTCGCACCGACACACTTATCCGCCACGACGGGTTCATCAACAACGCCATATATTCGCCCGACGCCAAACGGCTCTTCATCGTGGGGAGTCCGCAGGCTTTCGGAGGCATCGGAGCCAATGCCGGAGCCAACGCCATTCCAAACGATTTCGACGAGCAGGGCTTCCTCTACGACATAGCTACGGGCAAAGCCAAAGCCATGACACGCGAGTTTAACCCCGCCGTGACGGGCACACCGGTATGGAACGCCATCGACAACCGCATATATTTCAAGGGTGAAAACGGATTCTTCACCGATCTCTATCGCCTCGACCCCGAAAAAGGAACTATCACACAGATCGAGACGAAACTCGGTTCTGTGTTCTCCTTCTCTATGGGCGACGACGAAAGCACATGGCTTTCATATTGCGGCGGCGACTTCACCGACACCGGCGCCGCATGGCTCGTGAATCTCCGCAACGGCAAAAGCCGTCTGATCGACGACCCGATGCAGGAATCGCTCAAGGATATAGAATTCGGCAAGATGGAGTCGTGGCGTTTCACGGCCTCCGACGGCACTGAGATTGACGGCTACGCCTGTCTCCCTCCCGGATTCGATCCCGCGAAGAAATATCCTCTGATCGTTTACTATTACGGAGGCACAAGTCCTTCGTCGGCAGTGATGCATCATCCCTACGCACCGCAGGTATTCGCCTCGCGCGACTACGTGGTTTATGTAGTGAATCCGAGCGGCACCACCGGCTACGGACAGGAATTCTCCGCCCGCCATGTCAACGGATGGGGAAAACGTACTGCTGAGGACATAATCGAGGGAGTGAAGAAATTCTGCGACACACATCCCTTTGTCGACCGCAAAAAAGTGGGATGTCTCGGAGCCTCCTACGGCGGTTTCATGACGCAATATCTGCAGACGCTCACCGACATATTCGCCGCAGCTGTGTCGCATGCCGGCATATCCAACGTGACAAGCTACTGGGGAGAAGGCTACTGGGGCTATTCCTACAATGTTATTGCGGCCGCCAAGTCATATCCCTGGAGCAATCCGGAGCTTTACACACGTCAGGGCTCGCTCTTCAACGCCGACAAGATCCATACCCCGCTGCTGCTTCTCCACGGCACGGAAGACACCAACGTGCCCATCGGCGAGAGCATACAGATTTTCAACGCCCTGCGGGTGCTCGGACGCGATGTGGAATTCATCACGGTCGACGGTCAGAACCATGTCATCACCGACTTCGACAAGAAACTTATCTGGCAGGACACCATCATGGCCTGGTTTGCCAAATATCTTCAGGACGACCCGCGCTGGTGGAATGAACTTTACGGAAAATGAGAAGAAACATCTTAATCATAGGAGCCGCCGTGCTTTCATTCACGGCGGTTTTCATTTCCTGTTCCAAAGCCGAAAAGGGGGAGGAGACCGAAGCCGAGATTGAGGCGGCGATGATTCAGGGAAGAGAGGCCGGACGCATATTTCTGACGCGACCCTGGAACGACACGGTAGAACTGCAGTCCAAACTGCTCGAGGCCCGCTCACGGCGCGCCCGATACGACACCATAGGCCATAAGAGATCGGCCGAGGCCTACGACTCCGCCTTCGTGTCGACAATCCGAACCGTCAACCCTGACATAGCAAGACAGATAGAACGATGATTGAACGCGATATCGTCGAATTGCTCGACCGTGAGGCCACGCGCATCAACCGCCCGGAATTCATCGGGAATGACCCGGTGCAGTTTCCCCGCCGTTTCTCTCGCCGGCAGGACATAGAGACCGTGGCTTTCCTCTCGGCCATCATAGCCTGGGGACGGCGCACGATGATTTGCCGCGACGCCGAGCGGATGCTCACCCTGATGGATCATGAACCTTACGCATACGTGATGGAGCAGGGATATGAAGACCTCGATCCCCGGATGAACCTACACCGCACTTTTTTCGCGGAGCATTTCCAATGGTTTCTGCGCGGACTCAGGCGCATCTTCTGTGATTACGGCTCTCTCGACTCTTTCTCGGCCGCCGTCGGTGCGGGAAAATGCGAGGCACCGGCATGGAAGCTTGTGGAGGAGATGGAGCGCGTGATGCGCGATGAAAACCAAGGACTCGACTGCCCGCAATGCCTCCCCGTGAATCTGCGGAACACCGCCCTTAAACGCGTCAATATGGCTCTGCGCTGGCTCGTCAGAGACGATGGAATCGTCGACATGGGTATCTGGGAATCAATCCCCAAAAGCAAACTTTATATACCGCTCGATGTCCACGCCGGGAACACCGCCCGCTCGCTCGGTCTGCTCGACCGCAAGGCCAACGACCGCAAGAGCGTGGAATTGCTCACATCCGAGCTCGCCGCAATACGTCCCGAAGACCCCGTTTTCTACGATTACGCCCTCTTCGGAATCGGCGTCGGCGAATAAACGATATTAAAATGAATAGCAGACACTCATATATCCGAAAAATAGTTTTCTTCCTTGCAATATTAGCTGCCATGACAGGCACCGCTATGGCCGACAATCCCAAGCGGGAATTCCGCGGGGCTTGGCTTCATGTCATCGGTCAGACACAATGGCAGAACAAAAGCACCGAGCAGGCGAAGGCATATATCCGCGACCAGCTCGACAAACTTCACGATGCCGGATGCAATGCCGTGATATTCCAGGTGCGTCCTACTGCCGACGCCCTTTATAAATCCGAACTCGAGCCCTGGAGCGCATGGCTCACCGGCAAACGCGGCAAAGCGCCCTCCCCGGTGTGGGATCCTTTGGAATACTGCCTCGAGGAGGCCCATAAACGGGGCATGGAGTTTCATGCATGGCTCAACCCCTATCGCGTCACCTCCACCGCCAAGGAGACGCTTCCCGCCGGCCACGCATCCAATATGGAGCCGCAGCGTTTTTTCAGATACAACGGTCAGGTGCTTTTCGACCCCGCATATCAGGAGAACCGCGATTTCATCTGCAAGGTAGTCGACGATATCGTTAGCCGTTATGATGTCGATGCCATACATATCGACGATTATTTCTATCCCTATCCGGCTCCCGGCAAACAGATACCCGACGATGCGAGCTATCTGAAGTTCGGCGCCGGAAAGCTTAAGAACGACTGGCGCCGACATAACGTGGACCTCCTTATCGAACAACTCCATAAAACCATCAAGGAGCGCAAACCCTGGGTGCGCTTCGGCGTGAGCCCCTTCGGCATCTGGCGCAACAAACGCACCGATCCTCGCGGAAGCGAGAGCACCGGCCTTCAGAACTACGACGACCTCTACGCCGACGTGTTGCTCTGGGCGCGCAAGGGGTGGATCGACTATCTGGCTCCTCAGCTCTACTGGAGTCTCGACACGAAAGCCGCCCCGAGCCGCAAGCTCGTGAAATGGTGGAACGACAACGCTTCAGGCGTCGATGTATATGTAGGACAGGACGTGAAACGAACCATGGACAGCGCCGACCCCGGCAATCACGACAGCAACGAGCTGGACACAAAAGTCAGACTCTCCCGCACACTGCCCAACATCGGGGGCAATATATGGTGGCACGGCTATTGGGTCACCGGCAACTACAAAGGCGCAGCCGACTCATTAGCCATGAAATACCAGTCGACGATAGCCCTGCCTCCTGCCTACGGCGACAAGGAGATAAAACCCCGTAACGTGAAGGAAATAAAGATTGAAAAGGATAAAAGCGGAGAAGAATTCCTTGTATGGACTCCGGTTGCGAAAGGGAGAAAGGAGGAGGATTCAGATCCTGTGAGATTCGTTGTCTATGAATTCTATCCCGGGGAAAAGCAGGACATCGGCGATCCGCAGGCAATTGTTGCGCTGACTCCCTATACGAGAATGCTTATCGGGAAACGCCCTGAAGGTATCACTTATGCGGTGACTGCGCTCGATCGGCAAAACCGCGAGTCGGATCCCGTATTCCTTTATAATCCGGACTGATATCCGCATCAGGACCAGGAAACACGGGTTCCGCAGACCCGGTGGTTATTGCTCCGGGTTCTGGCGGTCGACGATTGTAAGCTGCAATCCGAGCACATTCAGAATTTTTTCAAGAGTGGCGATGGAGGGATTGGCATAACCGCCCTCAATCGCTTTTATCATTCTGACACTCACCCCCGACATATCGGCGAGTGTCTGTTGCGTAGTCCGTAAAGTCTGTCGTCTGGTTCGGAGTAGGTTTCCTAATTCCATGGCCTTATAATCAACTATAAGATGTTTGGTTTTTGGTGTGTGTCTTTTCCTGCTTGTGTCATTAACAACTGTCCTGCATATGAAAGGCTCGGTGAGCTGCTTTCTTCCGAATCACTTCGGTCTGTCGATATAAGCGCTTTCATCTTGCATGGGGGGGTTATAACATCAATTTGTCCGCAGGAATGTAGGCGTTGGCTTTCGGTTACGTTTTGAAACCTCCCGATTGTCAATCCGCCCTGTTTATTACGTTACAAATATAGCAAATCTGAACAATAATATTTAATTTTTTGAGGGGTTTTATTGGATTGTAAAACAAAAAAACTACACTTATTCATTATATTGCACAACACAATTCCATATATTGCACGCCTGAAGGCATCATCTTGCATCAATAGTGGAAACCGCATCATTTCAGCGTTCCGAAACATTATGCGGAAAGAAGATAAATAATCAATTAAAACCGATTAACGTTTATTGGCATATCACTGCAAATCTATGGCAGTCGCCGGCACTTACTTTGCATCAGACAAAACAAAACCACTACACTTAAAACTTAAAGGAATCATGAAAACCAACGAAACCATCAAAAGCCATCTTCACCGCAATTTCGGATTATATGCAGTCTATGCCGCCGGAGCCATAATACTCCTGCTCCAGCTACGCAGCATTTTAGCCTAAGGGTAAAGACTCTAATCCTGCTTACCGCCGCTTACAAATTTCGCGCAACGCGGAGAATATGCCATCGTCACGATGTTTCCCTCCGAAAGATAGCTATAAAGCGTCATGGGAAACTCCTCCGCGCCCCTTCTCACCCTCGCCTCACCATATTCTACCGATGGGAATTCAGTCTTATTGTAGACAGGTGTCGCAGGCCCGATTCCGGGAAGTTTCACGATTGTGATATCTTTCACGGAATCGAGGCCTTCCTGCATTGCCGCCTTATAAACAGCCTCCTTCACTGTCCAGGCGAGAACATTGGCCGCCACATCGTCGGCCGGAACCATCATCTGTTCCTCCTCCGAAAGAAATCTCCCGCGGACGCGGACCACCTGCTCCCTGTCGACCGGCTCGGCGTCGATGCCGAGAGCCGCTCTCTCGGAGAATTCGGAGAGATCGCACTCGGGCGTAGAGGGAAGCGTTGCAACCGCTAAGAAGCGCCCGGTATGCGTTATCGATATCCTTCCGCTCTCGGCCGAGAGAAAAGGAGCGCCATTGTGGAAATGACCGATCTCGCGGAATCCGTCGCGTCCGTTCTCGCAATAAATCTGATAAGCCATATCCATCCAGAGAGGCATCGGCTTGTCGTCGGCGCCGCATACCTCCTCCACCTTGATTCCCGGCAACGTATGATGCCGCCAATATATGAATTCCGTTTCCATAATATCCGACTGTCAGTTTTTCTTACGTCCCTCCTCCGTGGGCTTGTCCGCTGAGGTTTCGGAAGCCGGACGCACAATGCGCAGGCTCACCTTCACTATCCTGTGCTTCTCCATTTTGAGCACATGGAAATGGAGCGGCCCTAAGACGAGTGTCTCCTTTAGAGTGGGAAAATCGCCCTTGATCTCGAGCAGAAGACCGGCAAGCGTCTCCGCATCGCCCGCATCGCCGAGTTCCTCCTCTTCCATATCGATGACGCGGCAGAAATCCGTGAGGGGAATTTTGGCGTCGAATATATAGGAATCGGGCCCGATCTTCTTATACATGGCTGTCACATCATCGTATTCATCATCTATCTCCCCTACGATCTGCTCTATGATATCCTCGAGAGTCACGATTCCCTGAGTGCCTCCATATTCATCCACAACAATGGCGATATGAATCTTACGCGTGCGGAAATCCTCCAAAAGGTCGTCGATCATTCTGGATTCGGGCACGAAGTATGGCTCCCGCAGAAGATTCTGCCAGCGGAAATCAGGATTCTTCTCATCAATATAGGGCAGCAGGTCCTTGCTGTAGAGAATGCCGACAATCGAATCCTGCGATGTGTCGTAGACCGGTATGCGGGAATATCCCGATTCGAGAATCACTTTCATGGCCTCCTCCCACGTGTCATGAATCTCTATTGCCGTGACATCCACCCTCGAAATCATTATTTCATGGGCCTCGATCTCGCCGAAGGAGAGAATGCCTTCAAGCATCTCCTTCTCCTTGCCGTCGGATACATCGGAAATCTCAAGAGCTTTCTCGAGTTCGTCGGTTGAGATATTCTCCTGTTTCTTCGTCACGATTCTGTTCACGATCGAAGTGGAGCGGGCCATTACTTTTGCCAAAGGGCCGAAAATGCGGTAGAGGAAACCGAGGCCTCCACAGGCCATCCTTACCCACCACAGCGTGCGACCGCGGGCCACGAGTTTCGGGAAGATCTCTCCGAAAAGCAGCAGCAAGAACGTCAGAAATACGGTCTGGACCAGAAAATTGAGAATCGAGGAATTGAAGGTGGCCACCTGCGATATGGCGAACGAAAGGAGCACAACCATGGTGATGTTCACCAGATTGTTGGATATGAGGATAGTGGCGAGCAGACGCTCGCTGTTCTCCACAAAAGAGAGCACTTTCTTGTCTTTCGGAGAATCTGAATCCTCAAGTTCGTCGATATCCTGGGGTGAGAGTCCGAAATAAGCAATCTCGCTTCCCGACACGAAGGCCGACATAAGGAGACAGCAACCGGAGATTATTACTATCAGAGACCAGGCAGCCCAGTTGCCGGGAGCATGGAATTCAATCGGTGGTAATGCTGTGTTAGCAAGTGTCAATAAAAGGCTCGCCAAAGGCGTAGCCGGTAAAGGATCTGCGTCCAAAATCAATTAAAGTTGGTTTATAATTACAAAATTAAAGCTTTATGCGCTAAAAAACAAATTCATTCCACTTTCTCCACCACATCCTCGCGCACATACCATAGCCAGCCTTCGACATAGCGGAATTTTCCCGTCTCGCGCAACCGGTTCACATATCCGGCCACCTGCCGGCGATAGCGCGGAGATTCCACCACCGCCCCGAATTTATAATCAATCACGACTGCACCTCCGTCGGGATAGCATACCACTCGGTCGGGGCGTCGGACACCCCCGTGGCTGTCGAGCAGCGGCCGCTCGTTCATCACCTTCCCGGAGCCGTCGAACCAACGGCACACCTTCGGATCTGAAAGGCGCCGGCTCAGGAATTCGCCGAGCTCCCGCTCGGCGGCGCTCGAAATAAGTCCCTGCATCCCTATATGGCGAAGTGCTCGCGGCAGGTCGGTAGCGGTGTCAATGCGCTCCATCACGGCGTGGAGCACATTCCCTTCCGAACGGGGATCGTTGTCGGATCCCTCTTCGAAATCCTCTGCATCGACCACCTTCGGCACGTTCTCTTCGCGATACTTAAGAAATTCAGGAGTGACGCGGGCCGTATAGTCTGGAATGATGAAAGTTCCGGAATCCTCCCCCTCATATTTCTCGGGAGAAACCTCGTATCGATGGCCGGAAGTGAGTCTAAGTCCGTCGGACGACATCTCAAGAGCCTTTCCGGCATCCGTAAACCTCACGCTCTCGTAATAGCCCTTCACCAGCGAAGACACACTCAGCGGAGCAGGTTTCGACCCGACGGGCAGGAAAGCATAAAGCTCGCGCACCGCGCGGGTAAAGCCGACATAGAGTTTGTTGAGACAGTCCATAGTGACCATATCCACAAATTCTTTGTAGACCCCTGCATGAGAGGTATCGAGCATCTCGCGAGATGTGTCCACAGGCAGGAAAGGCGGCATTGCGTAACCCTCCGCCTCTATCAGCTCGGGGCGCACCCAGCGCCATTCGCTCTTGCGGGTGGAGGAGGGAAGAAACGTATATTGGGCGAAAGGCATCACCACGCAGGGGAACTCAAGACCCTTGGCCTTGTGTATCGTCATCACCCGCACAGCGTCCATTCCCTCTGGCGAAGAGATGGCTGCTCTCGCGCCCCGTCTGTTCCACCATTGCAGGAAAGATGCGATGTCGGAGGGACGCGATTCGCAATATTCGAGCACTATATCCTGGAACGCCGCTATAAAGGGAGCATCGCGGCGTCGCATATTTTCAGGCAGAAAAGTCGCGGCGATACCCTCCACAAGGGCCGGCAATGAGACTGCCTGCATCTCGTTGAGCATTTCGCCGACGGCATCGTTGTCGGCGCCCGAGGCGAGGAAAGTCTCCAGGCGCTCGATGGCGGAGAGCGACGGATGCCTAAGGGCGAAGACGAGATAATTGCATCTCACCTCATCCCAGTCGGCCACACCACGGCGACGCCCGTCGTCGCCGGTGCGCACCTGCGGGTCGGCACCCCGGCAGATGGTTTCCAAGGCGGTCAGTATCAGGGCCACCGAAGGAGCGGAAGCCACTTTGAGCGATTGCTCGCTTATGAATTCTATGCGTTGCGCCGAGTCGCCGGCTTCGGCGTTATGCCGCGAAAAACGTTCGATAAGCTCCTCTCCCTGATCATTGGTATCGACAAGAAAGACTATGTCGCGCTGCCGGAAACCGCGCGAAAGGAAATCCATCACAAGTTCCACACAACCGTCGAGTATCGTCTGCTCCGCATCCCCTTTGGAGCCGTCGATCATGCGGATATCTACAAATCCTGAGTCCGGCTTGGCGTGAGGGGTCTGGACCACGTTCGAATAAAGCGCCTTGAAATCGAGATGGCCCTCTTCATCGGCGAGCGCCGTTGCGATGGTGTCGGCCATGAAGGAGAAGACGCCGTTGTTGAATTCCACCACATTGCGGTCGCTGCGCCAGTTGGTGTTCTCGCCCGGCGCGTCGCCATGGGTGCTGACGCCCCCGAAATCGCTTTCCACAACCGAAGAGATCAGCGACGGATCGGCGTTGCGGAATCTATAGATACTCTGTTTTGCGTCGCCGATGAGGAGATTTCCGTTGCCGCGCCCCATGCTTTCGGCCAACAGGGGCCGCAGATTGCGCCATTGCATTCTGGAGGTGTCCTGAAACTCGTCGATCAGGAAATGATTGAGGCGCGTTCCAAGTCGCTCATAGATGAACGGTGCGTCATCCTCCCCGATGATGCGGCTCAGCATTGCGTTGGTCTCTCCGAGCTCCACGGCATTGTTCTCTTCGAGGAGCTCGCGGCGCTTGCGAAGCGAGACGGTAAGCAATCCGAAATAGGGGAAGTTATGTTTATAGAGCCGCCAGTGACTGTATTCGGGCGAGGTCAGGGTCGCAGTCCGGATCGGCTCCGCGTCTTGTCTGATATGTCTTGCCTGAAAATTTGCTATATACCGTAAAGGTCTCTTTGTTGCCTGTGGGTATGTGGTCCACGGTGCAGGCGAGGCATTTGCGGGCATGGCCGGTGATCGCGGTGAGAGTGGCGTCGGCGCGGCCTCCCACGAAGCGCAAAAGCTCGTTGGCCTTGCGGCACATCTGCGCGTAAGGCTCGTTGGGAATCGAGCCATACCGCTTTTCGAGAGCGAGATAAAGCTCCGGCAAATCGGGCGTATGCTCGAGATATTCCTCAAGGTCATCGCGTATCTGCTTGAAATCCTCGTTTTCGAGTTTCCCGATGGCGGAAGCGAGTCCCGAATAAGGACTCCCTCCTCCCCTCTTCTGAAAGATATTCCATTTGCCGCCCGATTCCCTTACGCGCTCCATCAGGAGGTCGATCCAGAATTTCACCTCCTCCGAAGCCTTCCCCTCCTCGATATCCTCAAGCACGGAATCTATCCCCATTTTTGAGATATACTCCGAATCGAGCTCTATGGTATAGGAATCATTGAGATCGGTCTCGTAAGCGAATGTGCGGAGCACAAGCTGGAAGAATGAGTCGATTGTGGAAACCTGAAACTCCGAATAGTTTTCGAGCAGGCGGGCAAGCGCGCGGCGGCAGAGGGCACTCAGCTTAGCGGGCGTGACGTTGAGCTCGCGGCAGAAATCATCCATATAGTCGGGCGATTTCCCCGGAGGGGGCGAGGCGAGCGCGTCGAGTTTCTCCACGATGCGCTGCTGCATCTCGTTGGTGGCCTTGTTGGTGAATGTAACTGCGAGGATATGGCTCAGCGAATCAGCGATCTCGGCAGGTGTGCGCAACCGGCGGGGCTTATCCTCCTCGCGGATGGTAAGAAAATACCACAGGAATTTTCTTGCGAGCGTATATGTTTTCCCCGAGCCTGCCGATGCCCGGTGGAGTTCAAGAAGATCTGACGTTTCCATAGCCTTCGGAATGGAGAAAATCTACAAGACGCTCGCGGCATTCGCCCTGCATCAGTATCTCGCCGCCGCGGGAAGAGCCTCCCGTGCCGAGTTTTTTGCGGGCACGCGACGCGAGTTCTGCAAGTTCTTCATCTGAACAGAGGAAGCCGCAGGCGATAGTGGCGGTCTTCCCTTTGCGTCCTTTGCGCTCGATGACCACGGTGATTTTCTCTTTATGCGTGGTTGCCGCGGAGTTCTGCGCCTCCGCGGGGGCGTTCTCTCCGCCCGCAGCGATCTCCTCTCTCTCCTTCTCCTCCCCCGGAGGGAGGTTATCTTTCATACCGGCGAGCACATCTTTCCAGTCCATCGGCAATCAATATGAGGAAAGTTTCTTGCGGAGGTCGGCCACATTGTCGGCGCGGTCGGCAAGCGAGCCGGCGGCGTTGTAGATGTAGAACACCGGCACTGCCGATACGTTGTAATCGCGCAGGGCGTCGGAGGTCTGACCGGCGGGGTCGATCACGGTTGTCCAGGGAAGGTTGCGCGCGGCTTCGCGCCATGTATACTGATCGGCGTCGAGCGAGACATGGTAGAAGGCCACGTTCCCCGAATGGGCGTTATAGATCTCCGAAAGAGCCATGTTCAGGGCCGGGGAATCCTCGGCTGTCATCATCGAGAACACCACAACAGTGGGTTTCCCTTTTCCGGCGATGTCGGAAAGTTTCACATTCCTGCCGGTCTCATCCTGAAGATCAATGTCGAGGAGGGTTATCTCGTTGGCCTCCATCACGAGGCGACGGCCCATCTGGGCGTTGCGGTGCTTGAGGGCTTCGAGCGAAACCTGACGCAGCATCCCTGCGTGAGGATCATCGGGATGATACTGCTCGAAGGCCGTGGCGACGGCGGCGTAATATTTGGCATCCTCTTTCGACTCGGGGTCGTAAAGCGGCTTACCGTTCACGATCTTTGTCAGCACGTAGTAACCGATTATCGAGCCTTGCGAGTCTTTGAGATATTTGGTGTAGACATTGCGTTTGAAAGCGTCGCGCTTGGCGGCATCGTTGAAATCGAGGGCCATCAGCTCCTTTTCGAAACTTGCCATGGCGCGCGCCTGGTCCGAGCCGTCGATATCGAACTCGACGCCGAAACGTGCGGCGGGAGAAGTCACGGTGATATTCTCCACGGAGTCAACGGGGAAATATATGAACCGGCCGCCGAGCGAGAGACGGTAGATATCAGGTGAGGCGGGAGCGGCCGATTCCATCGAGAATTTGCCCGACGATGAGATCTTTACGGAGTCGAGAGGAATCCATCGGCCGTGGAAATCCGACTTCTCCAACACAAGCGATTTGTCGGCGCCTCCATCTACTTCGCCCGAGACTTTGAACTTGGGCTCCCCTTTGCAGGCGGCAAGCAGAAGAAGGGGAAGGGAGAGGGAGAGAAATAGAAGCGTTTTATTGAATCTTGCGGATATTTTCATCATTTGAATCTCTTTTGTAACATTATTTGATTTTTCAAGGTGCAAATATACTGAAAATCCTCAATTTTCTTGAATTAAATTGCTAACTTTGCATAAATTTTGGGGCCGACACGGTTCGGTCTCGCCATCGACAACAATAACGAGAAGAAAAACAATAAAGATTTTATGTTGAAACCTGTAAAAAAATCCATCCTCCTTCCCGACGGACGTGAGATCACGATCGAAACCGGGAAACTCGCCAAGCAGGCGGACGGAGCGGTGGAGGTGCGCATGGGCAAAACGATGCTCCTTGCCACCGTATGCTCGGCTCAGGAAGCCGGAGAGGGAGTTGACTTCATGCCCCTCACTGTGGAATACAAAGAGAAATACGCTTCGATAGGCCGCTATCCGGGCGGTTTCCTCAAGAGAGAGGGACGCTCGAGCGACTATGAGATTCTGACCTCACGCCTGGTGGACCGCGTGCTTCGCCCGCTGTTCCCCTCGAATTATCATGCGGAGACGTTTGTGAACGTCACCCTTTACTCAGCCGACGAGAATGAGGCCCCCGACGCTCTCGCAGGCCTTGCAGCTTCTGCTGCGCTGATGGTGAGCGACGTGCCTTTCGAAGGCCCGATCTCCGAAGTGCGCGTGGCCCGCGTCGACGGCCAGTGGGTGATCGACCCCACTTTCGGGCAGATCGAGAATGCCGACATCGAGCTGATGGTCGGCGCTACCTACGACAACATCATGATGGTGGAGGGCGAGATGAACGAGGTTTCCGAAGATGAACTCCTCGAGGCCCTGAAAGTGGCCCACGCCGAGATCAAGAAGCAGTGCGTGGCCCAGATGGAGTTGATGAAAGAGGCAGGCAAGGAGACAAAACGCGAATATTGCCATGAAGTGAACGACGATGAGCTCCGCGCCGATGTCCATGCAAAATGCTACGACAAGGCTTATGCAATCGCCAAGACCGGAAGCGCCGACAAGCAGTGGCGCAACGAGTCGTTCAGCGCGATCTGCGACGAATATATCGAGAATCTTCCCGAAATGACGGAGGAGCAGCTCGAGAAATACACCGAGGATCAGCGCGTGGCGATGGTGAAACGCTATTATCACGATGTCGAGAAAGAGGCCATGCGCCGCTGCGTGCTCGACGAGGGCATCCGTCTCGACGGCCGCAAGACCACCGAGATCCGCCCGATCTGGTGCGAGGTGGATTATCTTCCGGGCCCCCACGGAGCCGCTATCTTCACCCGCGGCGAGACTCAGGCGCTGGTTACGGCCACCCTCGGAACCACGCTCGACGAGAAGATTGTGGACGACGTGCTCAACCAAAGCAAAGAGCGCTTCCTGCTTCACTATAACTTCCCCCCCTTCTCCACAGGAGAGGCCCGCGCACAGCGCGGCGTGGGACGTCGCGAAGTGGGTCACGGCAACCTTGCCCATCGCGCCCTCAAACGCATGTTCCCCGATGATTTCCCCTATACCTGCCGTATAGTTTCCGATATCCTCGAATCCAACGGTTCCTCATCCATGGCCACTGTCTGCGGCGGCACACTCGCCCTGCTCGACGCCGGCGTGAAGATGAAACGCCCCGTTGCCGGTGTGGCCATGGGCCTTATCTCCGACGAGGGTAACGTGAAATACGCCATCCTCTCCGATATTCTCGGCGACGAGGACCATCTCGGCGACATGGACTTCAAGGTGACAGGTACCACCAAGGGTATCACCGCCACTCAGATGGATATCAAGTGCGACGGCCTCAGCTATGAGATTCTCGCCAAGGCTCTCGACCAGGCCCGCGAGGGACGTCTGCACATCCTCAATATCATCAACGAGACCATCCCCGCTCCGCGTGAGGATTATAAGGAGCACGTTCCTCGTCTGGTTACGCTCGAGATTCCGAAGGAGATGATCGGCGCCGTGATCGGCCCGCAGGGAAAAGTGATCCAGGGTATTCAGGAAGAGACAGGCACTGTCATCTCTATCGACGAGGACGAGAAACTCGGCATCGGCAAGGTGGAGATCGCGTCCAAAGACAAGGCAAGCATCGACGCCGCCCTTTCGAAGATCAAAGCTATCGTGGCGCAGCCTGAGGAGGGCGAGATCTATGAGGGTACCGTCCGCTCGATCCTCGACTTCGGCGCGTTCATCGAGTTCATGCCGGGTCGCGACGGACTTCTCCACATCTCGGAGATCTCCTGGGACCGTCTCGACAATATGGATGCCAGCGGCCTGAAAGAGGGCGACAAGGTAAAAGTGAAACTCATCGAGATCGACAAGAAGACGGGCAAATACCGTCTGTCGATGCGCGTTCTCACTCCCAAGCCCGAAGGATATGTTGAGCGTGAGGCTCGTCCCCGCCGCGAAGACCGCCCGCGTCGCGATGGCGACCGCGGCCCGCG
>URNY01000062.1 GCA_900549375.1 uncultured Bacteroidales bacterium
ATATGGGTGGAGACTGAAAGACCCCTCGCCGTCGAGGAGGTCCGCGAGGCATTCCGCAACGCCGAGGGACTTGTTCTCACCGAGGAGCGCGATGGCGAGAAATTCTATCCGATGCCCCTCGACGTAGCCGACAAGGATCCTGTCTATGTGGGCCGCGTGCGCAAAGATCTCTGCGACGACCGCGGGCTCAGCTTCTGGGTTGTCGGCGACCAGATCAAGAAAGGCGCCGCGCTCAACGCCGTGCAGATTGCCCAATGGCTTCTGAAAAACGACCCGGCATTCCGCAATCGCTAAAAAGTTGCATAGCTGATAGCGGCATCGGGTTCAGGGACAGATTTAAAATCTGTAGACATTCTGAATTTTAACAGAGAAAGTGCAAATATTTGCTAAAATATGCTTATATTTGCACTTTCTCCTATTATGCTTCGAACTAACCGAACAGACCATAAGAGTGCGACTTGCAATATTCTGAATCTGTTGCTTAAAACGACAGGTATAACCTTGCTTGCCCTCTTGCTCTCCATGGCGCTCGAAGCTCCCTTCTCCTCATCCGCCTCTGCTATTTTCTCCAATCCTGAAAAGAATGATTTCACGCTGACCGACGTCTACGCCCAGATAGCCGACGGCCGCCCGGTGCGTAAGATGGAGGATCGTATAGCCATCGTCGATATCGGTCTTGGGGGACGCGAGGAGATTGCCGACGCTCTGGAGTTGCTTCAGCTCTGCGGAGTGAAAGCCGTGGGCGTGGATGTCAATTTCGAGGAGCCGCACGAAGACGACACCCGCCTGCTCGAAGCCATAGCCTCCCTTCCCGATATAGTGCTGCCTCTCGGCGTGGAACCGGCCGGAGATAAATTCCGAATCACCGACAAACCGTTCTTCCTCGATATACTCGATGGGCCGCGCTACGGCGTGATAAACCTCCCCGGCACCACCTCTAAAAGCTCCATCCGGGAGTTTGCCGTTGATTTCCCGATGGAGGGCGCGAAAGAGATGCCATCCTTTGTCAGCGAAGTTCTCCGAGTGGCCGACCCGCAGGCGTGGAAAAAGCTTAAGGAGCGGGGCAACCGCTATGAGATATCCTCATATCATTCGCGCGAGTTTCCCATATATACCTGTGAGAATCTTGCCGACAATGCCGAGAAACTCGCCGACAAGATCGTGCTCATAGGAGCTCTCGGCGATGCCTACGACATGCATTCCACGCCTATCAATTCCTATATGCCCGGGCTCATGATCCATGCCCACGCACTTGCCACCGCACTCGATGGCAACTGGTATGCCACAATGCCGCGATGGGCCGATTATCTTACGGCTTTCGCAATCTGCTTCCTGATAGTTCTGGCCGTTGTCGGAATAAAGAATGGAGTCAGAGGACTGCTCGTGAGAATCATTCAGATTGTGATGGCCTATGCGGCCGTAAGAATAGGATATACCCTATTTATCGACCACAATCTGATTTGTAACTTCTCCAACACGCTGCTCATGATTGCCTTCGGCCTCTTTGCCGTCGACATATGGAACGGCATGGCGGCGCTCATCAACATGATACGAAACAAAATCACTAAATACAGAAAACGTAGACTACAAGACCTGACATGCGAAAATACATTCTGATTCTCATGCTCGCCCTGAGCCATCTGTTCGTTCTCGCCCACTATTCGCTGCATTCTGTAAGCGGGAATGTAAAAATCGACAGCAACGGCAAGCAGACACCTGCCGCAAAAGGGATGACGCTTAAAGCATCCGACTATCTCATAATCCCTGAAGGGGGAAAAGTGGAGATCTACAACGATCTCGACAAAGGCATCTACGCATCGACAAAGTCGAAAAACACCGGCAAACAGGCTGCCATCAACAATGCAGTCATCACTTATGCTCAGGAGGCAGGAAGCACGCTGAAAGGACGCGTGATCAGCGACCTCAACGCCAACGGAGTGGATCCCGCCGGCGAGTTCGACAATTTCTATGCCGCCTATGAGCGACTCGTGGAGAAAGAGATCCGCGGCGAAATGCAGCCCTCCTACACCATCATCCGCACCAACCCCGACAAGACTTATGAGATCCGCACATATTTCATCGTGTCGGAGCTTGCCGCCAGCCGTGCACGCATGCGTGCACTCGAGGAGGCTATGAAAGCAAGCGAGGCCGCGCAGAAACATGCCGCCAAGATTTCCGAATTCGTAAAACAGGGATTTGACCAGTGAGACTGAGAGGCTCCATAGTATTACTGTCGACGGTGGTTCTGGCACTCAGTGCCGGAGCCGCCGGCAACGGACAGGCTCGCAACGGACAGCAGGAGGACCACCGGAAATCGTTCGAAGAATTCCGCAAAGGGATTCTCGGAGATTATCAGGACTTCCGCAAAAGGCTCCTTGAGCATTACGCCGATTTTCTCGAAGGGGAATGGCATGAATATGAGAGCCTGAAAGGTGAGGTACGCGACAAGACGCCCAAACCCCGCACTGCGCCGACAGTGAAGAAAACACCGGCTAAGCCGGCTACGCCGACGAAGCCTGAGGCCCCGGTTGCACCTTCGAAACCCACGGCGCCCAAAGCGCCTGTCACCCCCGTAGCTCCCGCAACGCCGGAGACTACGAAAAGACCCGAGACGCCTAAAACCCCGGCATCCCCGAAGGCCTCCGAAGAGAGTTTCAACTTTTACGGACTCCCCGTTTCGCTTCCGGAGGTGGAATACCGCGTGATGCGCCGTCTTGGCACGCCTCAGGATTATGCGGCGGCTTGGCGCGAGCTTTCGTCGGAAGATGTGGCCTCGAAGGTTACTCCCGCTTTGCAGAGAAAAGCCCAAGAGATGGGGCTCAACGATTATCTCACCTACTGCCTCGTCCAAAGCTATGTCGATGGGAAATTCCCCGATGCCGATGCTTCGGCGCGTTTTTCCCTCGTCCATTATCTTCTCGCCAACATGGGTTATGACGCCCGCATAGCGGCCACCGTTTCGGGAGTGCCTCTTCTCCTGCTTCCCACGGAGCAGAAGATCTATGCCCGCAACTACATGATGGTAGGCAACGACCGCTATTATGTATTCACGCCCGACGGCATATCGCTCGAGCAGGTTGCCGGTGAGGGCATACGCACGTGCGCCCTCCCCTCCGATGCCGAGCGCGGACGCAAATTCGACCTGCGTCTGCAAGGTCTCAACATCCCGATGAAAGCGAAACCGTTCAATTTCGAATACGGACCGCTGCATCTCAGCGGAGAGGTAAACGAAAACCTCATGCCCATCCTCTATCACTATCCGCAGATGCCGGTAGAGGACTTCGCATTGTCGTCGGTTTCGCCGGAGCTGAGAAAGGACCTCGCATCGCAGGTGAAAACGCAGCTCGCGAATCTCGAAGGAGATGAAAAGGTGGAGGCATTGCTCAAATTCATGCACAACGTGTTTGAATATTCCACCGACGAGGATTTCCATGGTTTCGAGAAGCCCTACTTCCTCGAGGAGACGCTCTACTATCCGAAGAACGACTGCGAGGACCGGGCCATCTTCTACACCTGGTTTCTCTGGAACTCGCTTGGCCGCAAAGCCCAGCTCATCACGTTCCCCGGCCATGAATCGGCCACGGTTGAACTCGAGAAACCGGTAGAAGGCACCTCCTACAACTTCGACGGCACGGTATTCTACGTGTCTGACCCGACCTTCATCGGCTCGCACACCGGCATGGTGATGCCCACCTACCGCGGCCTCGAGCCCAAAGTGGACTACACCTACGGCGACCGCCGCTAACGGTATCCGCCGCTACCGACCCACCTCCTCCCCACACCCCCAATCTAAATGCCCCTTCCCGCCGATATGCGGAAAGGGGCCTTTGATTAACTGGCGATTCGTCATTATTTTTGTGGTTTCTTGCATGAATTAAAAATTTATAGTATTTTTGACGATGCAGACCGCACCGCAGGAGCCCGGTCAAGGGCTAAGCGGGTGGGTCGCAGACATTTTGGAAGCGTTTACTCGGCGCTCTTTCTTGACTATCTGGAACCTGGTAAATTTCAATATACATCCATAATCCTTCTGATTATCAACAATATCTATAGATTGCAGCGTACTAATAGTGTACTTTGAGAGAAGAAGACGGCAAGCAAGAGAAAATGGATTTGAAATAATTGTCATCCGTTAGAGATTTTTAACTGCGATGATTTGCTGCTTTTCACCGGCCTGTATTACATCAACGGTCTTAGAAATCCTCTCAAACAAGTATCCTTGATGTGCCTTATGAACCGCATGATGAGAGACTCGTTGCATGGGGAAGATGTCGAAAACAATAGTTCGATTGAATTAATTCGCAGATTTTTAGGATTGCATACCGTTAATCTCGCGAAAAATCGCTAACTTTGCAATTTAAGCATTATATGCGAAATGACCAAGAATATTACAACGACATAACGGCAAAAGCCGTAAACAAAAATATTGGAAGCTCCAACGTAGTCGCTTATAGGCTTTGGTCGGCCTCGCATAGCTTCGTTGGAGTTTTTTATATATGGAGCTGACCGCAGCGCAACAGAAATATTTTGCCTATTGGCTTACAAGGAGTCTGCCTTCTGACAGCCTCGGTAAGCTCACGGCATCTTTGCAAGATGCGCAGGTCGATTTGACCCCACACCAAATCGACGCGGCTCTTTTCGCTTTCAAGTCGCCGCTCTCAAAAGGCGCAATCCTCGCCGACGAGGTAGGGCTTGGCAAAACCATTGAAGCAGGAATAATCCTCTCGCAATTTTGGGCTGAACATCGCCGCCACCTGCTTATTATCGCCCCGGCTAACTTGCGCAAGCAGTGGGCGGCTGAACTTCAAGAAAAGTTCTTCTTGCCGTCTCGTATTCTTGAAGCAAAGACTTTCAACCGATACATCGAGGACGGCAATCTAAATCCGTTCAACTGCGAGGAAATCGTCATTTGCTCATATCAGTTCGCAAAGACGAAAGCCCCATATCTCAAACAGACTAACTGGGATTTAGTGGTTATAGACGAGGCTCACCGCCTCCGGAATGTCTATAAGCCAACCAATAAAATCTCCAACACAATAAAAAACGCGCTTGCCGACCGCAAGAAAATCCTGCTTACGGCAACGCCACTTCAAAACTCCATTCTTGAACTTTACGGTCTGACAACCATTATCGACGATTACGCGTTTGGCGATCTTAAAAGTTTCAAGATGCAGTATAATCGTAATCTCGATGATAACGATTATCAGAACTTGCGTCGCCGACTTGCACCGCTGTGCAAGCGGACACTGCGCCGCCAAGTTCTCGAATATGTGCGATACACAAAGCGCATCGCCATACTGCAAGAGTTTTTCCCGACCAAACAGGAACAGGAGCTATATGATCTTGTTTCGGAGTATTTGCAACGTCCGCGCCTATATGCGCTGCCTAACAGTCAGCGTCAGCTTATGACGCTTATACTCCGAAAGCTCCTTGCTTCCTCTACCCACGCTATATATGGTACTCTCTGTGCCCTCATTGAAAAGTTGGAAGCCAAACTCAAACGCCAAGGCGTTGAGCAGTCTGATGAAGATTATTTCAAATATGACTATGAGGACTACGAGAGCGAAACCGAAGAATGGCTCGACGATGAAGAAGACGAGGACGAGCCGGACGAGGAAGAAATGCTCTCGCCCGAAGACATTGAGCGCGTCAGACTGGAGATTAAAGACCTTGAAAAATTCCGCGACCTCGCTTTCAAGATTAAGCGCAACTCAAAAGCCGAGCAGCTTTTTGAGGGCTTAAATCAAGGCTTTGCACACCTCGAAGAACTCGGAGCCCCGAAAAAGGCTCTTATCTTTACTGAATCACGGCGCACACAAGACTTCCTATATGAGCTTCTTGAAAAAAGAGGCTACAAAGGTAAGGTAGTGCTTTTCAATGGTTCAAACTCCGACAAGCAATCCACCGCCATTTACAAGGCATGGAAAGAAAGGCACAAGGGCACCTCAAAGGTTACCGGTTCGGCAACTGCCGACAAACGCGCGGCTCTCGTTGACTATTTCCGCAACGAGGCTACTATTATGATTGCGACCGAAGCAGCCGCCGAGGGGATTAATCTTCAATTCTGCTCGCTGGTAGTCAACTACGATATGCCGTGGAATCCCCAGCGCATAGAACAGCGCATCGGGCGTTGCCACCGCTACGGTCAGAACTTTGATGTCGTTGTTATCAACTTTCTCAATAAGGCAAATGCAGCTGATGTCCGCGTCTATGAATTGCTCGACCAGAAGTTTCAGCTTTTCAATGGCGTATTCGGTGCTTCCGATGAAGTTCTCGGAGCAATCGGCAATGGCGTTGATTTTGAAAAGCGCATAGCACAGATTTATCAGCTATGCCGCTCGCCCAAAGAGATTAAGGAGGCTTTCGACGCTCTGCAAGAGGAACTGCAAGAGCAGATTTCCGACAAGATGCTGAAAGCACGCACAACTCTTTTGGAGAACTTCGATGAATCAGTAAAGCAGAAACTCCGCAGCGACCTTGCAGAAACACGCGACAATCTCAATCAATTCGAGCAGACTCTTTGGCAACTCACTCGAAACTACTTTGCCGACCAAGCCGACTTCAATGATGTTGACCACTCGTTTGTCGTTCACCCTTTTGTCGACAACGGAGCAGTGAGTTGGTATCGCCGTTTCCCCGGCGAATATAAGATGGTAAGCTCCGAGCTACGGCGCACAACCAAATTAGCCGATGGTGTGCGACCTTACCGTATAGGCGACCCTCTCGCTCAATATATGCTCACCGGCCTTAAAGCCGCGCCCGTAACCCTCTCGGAAGTTACGCTCGATTATAGCAATTCACTGCTAAATGTAGCATATATCAAGAGCCTTGTCGGTCAGTCAGGGTGGCTTACAGTTGAGCAGCTTACCATTGATTCTTTCGAGAAAGAGGATATTCTTCTCCACGCTTGTATCACCGACAAGGGAGAAACAGTTCCATCCGACATTGCCGAGTATATGCTTCGACTTCCCGGCTCAGAAAATTCGCTGACTGCTGAACAGTCCGAATCCGTCGCTGCCGCTCTTGCTGATGCAATGACCGCCCAACGTGCAGAAATTACTGCCGCAAACGCCGAGCGCAACAACACTTTCTTCGAGGAAGAAATGGAAAAGCTCGACAACTGGGCCGATGACGTAAAGGCCGGACTTGAAAAAGAATTGCGCGACCTCGACGCTGAAATAAAGCTCCACAAAAGCGAGAGCAAAAAGACTTCGCGCCTCGACGAAAAGCTGCGACTGCAACGTCTTATTAAAGACCTTGAAAAGCGACGCAGTGAAAAACGCCTCAATCTTTATCAAGCTCAAGATGATGTTGACGAGAAGAAAGAAATCCTTCTCGCCAAAGTTGAGGCAATGCTTGCCCAAAAGATTGAGCAAACCAAGTTAATAACCTTTCATTGGAGGATCATATGACTCAATATAATACTAATAATAGTTTGGAGCAAAAATCTCTTTGGAACTTTTTGAAAAAATATAAAAAAGTTAGTATTGCTCTTATCTGCATCCCAATTTTGTTAAGTGCAGCTTGTTATTTCTCCGTTCCATATTTTAATCAAGCTGGAAGTTCCGCTTGGTTAAGTTTTTGGGGCGGTTATTTGGGATCAGTAATAATGGCAGGCGTAACACTTCATGTCTTAGAACAACAGTTATCTCAAAATCATAATGTGAATGTTCAAAATAGGAATAATAATAAAGTTGAAAATAAATCCAACAGAGAATTGCAATTAAATATATTATTATTTCAGCAGGAACAACAATGGCTAGATAAATTTCGACAAGTTGCAGTTAACTATTTAGAGATTTACTCATACAATGATCTGGTAGATGTTTCAAATATTGCAAGAAAAGATCCGTACAAAGCCTTTTATATGGTTAAGGACTTGTTCTCTCGCGCCGGCAAAGCGGATTTAGAACTTTCCTTTATACAACGTAATTCTGAATTATTTAACAAGATAGATACCGATAAAACTTTATTATTCATTTTTTATAATGAAGTGCTCGGAGATATTCAATCTCTTTTATCTATTAGAATAGATGATGAAAATGCGACCTTAAGTGATCGATTCCAATCGCTTTCGGATATTACAGAAGATATGCGTAATATCATAATTCAAATCTTAAAAGAATTACCTGACGATAGTATTGAGAATCAATTTAACACGGCAATTTTAACGAGAATTAAATTGGTTAAAAATTGCGAGGATAAATTGCGTGATTGGTTTTGTGAATACATAAAAGAAGAACAATATCGTATAAATAATATATTGAATTTCGTTAATGGAACAACACAAGATAAATAAACTGGAATTGACGTGGATTGGCAAGGAAGACGAGCCGCTTGCCATAGAACCGCGTCTGCTCCTTGACACCCCGGAATATAGTTTTGGAGAGGTCGAAACCGGCACGCTTCCCAATGGGAAACCGTGGCCGGGAAATATGCTCATTCACGGCGACAATCTGCTCGCGCTTCGGGCTCTTGAAGAAAACTTCAAAGGCGCAGTGAAATGTATATACATTGACCCGCCCTATAATACTGGAAATGCATTTGAACATTATGATGATAGCATTGAACATAGTCTGTGGCTTTCGCTTATGCAACGCCGCATTCAGTTACTATATAGTCTTCTAGCTAAAGACGGTGTTTTGTTTATAAATCTTGATGAAAATGAGCATGCATATTGCAAAATAATTTGCGATGAGATTTTTGGAAGAAGCAACTATGTTGGTGATTTAATTTGGCAGAAACGTAAAGGAGGTGGTAATGATTCTCGTTATTTTGCGATAGACCATGATTACATACTTGTTTATGCAAAAAATAAGTCTAAAGAAGTTCATCCACGCTGGTATGTTTCTCAAAGTGAAGAATATCAAAAACGATATAAAGAAATTGACGAAAACGGGAATCGTTATTTTTGGGACACAGTTGCTCGCAATGGGCTGAAGAATGCAATTCCCGTTGCAATTAAATGCCCTGACGGTAGTGTATTGAAAATCAATTCTCAAAAATCGCAAGTAACAATAGAGGAAGGATTAGCTAATGGTACAGTAAGACTTACTCGATCAAAGAATGGGTGGACTTTACATCATCGCGTATATATGTCTGGCAATCAGGTACTGCGTTCAATATTAACAGATGTAGGAACAAACAAAAGTGCAGGAGATGAGAGTGTTATCTTGTTTGGGAAGAATCCATTTGATTATCCTAAACCTGAGGCTCTCATTGAGAAGATTTTAGAACTGACTACAAACCCTGGAGACCTTGTTCTTGACAGTTTCCTTGGAAGTGGCACAACAGCCGCAGTCGCACATAAAATGGGTCGTAGATGGATTGGCGTAGAACTTGGTGACCATGCCTACACGCATTGCGCTATTCGCATGAAGAAAGTTGTTGAAGGCGAACAAGGCGGTATTTCAAAGTCTGTAAATTGGCAAGGCGGAGGAGGATTCAGGTTCTACGAACTTGCGCCGAGTCTGCTCAATCATGACAAATACGGTTACCTTGTCATCAATAAGGATTACAATGCCGATATGCTCGCCGCTGCTATGGCTAAGCATCAGGGCTTCACCTACTCGCCCGATGCTGAAATGTATTGGAAGCAGGGTAATAGCTCAGAACACGACTTCATATTTACAACCACCCAACTCATTACCGCTGAAATACTCGAAACCATTCACGATCAGTTGGGCGAAGATGAATCGCTGCTTATCTGTTGCACCAAATTTCAGCCGGAGTGCCGCAACAGGTTCCCGAATATCACCATCAAGAAAATCCCAAAAGTCCTTCTCGACACCTGCGAGTTCGACCACGACGATTATTCGCTGAATATCGTGTCGGTTCCTGACATCGAAGATGAAGAATGGGAAGAATTTGATACTGAAGAATGCAATTCTTGAAATCATGATTGAAAGAATTAATATATCCAATTATAAATCAATTTGCAATGCCGAGATTGATTTAAAGGCAATTAACATTCTAATTGGCCCGAATGGAGCAGGTAAGAGCAATTTTATCTCGTTCTTTGAGCTTACTCGCAATATGCTGGAACAGAGATTAGGCCGCTATTTACTTGAACATGGTGGAATTGACTCTATGCTATATAGAGGAAGAAAAATTTCTGATAACATTTCAGCTCTCATTGACTTCGAGAATTGCAATGCGTTTGCTTTTAAACTCAAACCTACACAAGGTCCCAAGGCATATATAGAGTATACTAAGGATTTCTTCAATAACCGAAAGCTTAAAGACAAGAAATATGAGGAATCCTGGAATCCTCATACATGGGACGTCAATGTAGAAGAGTCAGCAATTCTAACCAACCCTCAATGGCGGGCTGGATATATTCGAAGCTTTTTAAAAAGTTTCACCGTCTACCATTTCCACGACACCAGCCTTTCCTCTCCAATGAGACAACTATCGAGAATAGGCGATAATGAATATCTCCGACACGATGGTTCCAATCTCGCGGCATATCTATTCAAACTAAAGAATACCGATATCAAGTCTTTCAATTTGATTGAAGGCACAATCCGTTCAATCGCTCCATATTTTAAGGAATTCAAACTTATTCCTAATAAAATAATGGAAGGATTCATTGGGTTGGAATGGGAGGAGCGGGATACAGATACGTATATGGATGCTACGAATTTTTCTGATGGCACCTTGCGCTTTATTGCTTTAGCTACTCTATTGTTACAGCCCGATTCTCCAAAGACAATAATAATTGACGAACCGGAATTAGGTTTGCATCCAGCTGCAATCATCAAACTCGGAGCATTAATCAAACGAACAGCAATTCGTACGCAAATTATTATTGCTACCCAATCTATAGAACTGATTAATAATTTCTCAATCAACGATTTGTTAGTTGTGGGAAGAGATGAGAATCAGTCTACATTCCACCGTCTGAATGAAGAGGATTTCTCTGAATGGAGAGACGCTTATTCAGTAGGAGAGCTATGGGAAAAGAACATAATTGGAGGAAGACCATAATGAAAAGACTGTTTATAGTTGTCGAGGGACAGACAGAAGAAGCATTCATCAAAGAATTGGTGAGTCCTTACTTTATGCAGAATGAGATTTATGATATCCGACCTGTACTCATACAGACAAGCAAAGGTCACAAAGGAGGTTTTGTCAATTATGAACATCTTAAAAATGATTTATTCAGGCTTCTGAAATCTCAAGGACAGGATGTTATTGTTACTACATTTGTGGATTTTTTTAGATGTCCAAAGCTCCCGAATCAGAATGACATTGATAAGTTGTCGTCTAACATACAGAAAGTGGAGGCGATGGAAAAAAGCATATATGACGATATAAATGATCGGAGGTTCATTCCTTATATACAATTGCATGAATTTGAAGCATTGCTGTTTTCCTCCTCTAATGGATTCGAAATGTATTTTGAAGATCAAATCGCAAAAGAGATCCAGGGTATAATTGATTCGTTTGATAATCCGGAAGATATTAACAGCTCACCGGAAACAGCTCCTTCAAAAAGATTGATTCGAATCATACCTTACTATGACAAGGTGATATATGGCAATATTGTGGCATTAGAGATAGGATTGCCCACAATCCTTTCCAAATGCCCCAGGTTTAGAAGATGGATAAATTCTCTAATTCTTAGATGTCTTGAATAATGGACTCACAGGTTAACTACATACGTCAACGCCTTTCGCTTCGCAAACCGCTGGCGAAAGCACTTGAACTGACGGCAAGAATAACGGATAAGCTCTCGTTGAAAAAGCCACCGACTGACCCGGATATGCTCGAAATGTTCATCGCGGCGGAGCTTGCAAAAGTGAAATCCATTGTGCCGACTGTCAAAAGTTTTGACCGGGACTTTCCCTCGCTCGCGTTTTCCATTGCCACAGGCATTGGAAAAACACGACTGATGGGAGCTATCATCGCATATCTCTATCTCAAAAAAGGCATCAAGCACTTCTTCGTACTCGCACCGAACCTTACGTTATATGAGAAATTGATAAAAGACTTCGGTGACGAATCATACTCTAAATACGTATTCAAGGGTATAAGCGAATTTGTCGCTGCCCCTCCGCGCATCGTTACAGGCGAAACCTATAACGAGCGCACCGGCAGTCTTTTCTCGGATGTCGAAATCAATATTTTCAACATCTCGAAGTTCAACAAGGATAGCAAAGAAGGCACGAAAGGTCTGCCCCGTATGCGTCGTCTGTCGGAATACCTCGGTCAATCCTACTTTGAATATCTTGCTTCTCTGCCCGACCTCGTTGTACTGATGGACGAGGCACACCGCTACCACGCCGATGCCTCGAAACGTGCCATCAATGAACTTCGCCCGGTTCTCGGTTTTGAAATGACTGCCACACCTTTCGACGAGAAAGGACGTGCTTTCAAGAATATTGTGTTTGAATACAATCTCGCCGAAGCTCTCGACGATGGCTTATATGTCAAAAATCCGGCAATCGCAAAAGCCCGTAATTTCAACAAGGATAATTTCACTCCCGACGAGATAGAAATTATCAAACTTGAAGACGGTATAACCTGCCACGAGCGAACAAAGCTCGCTATCGAGATGTACGCCAAGCAGAACAGCTTACCGGTAGTCAAACCATTTATCCTCGTGGCTTGTCGCGACATTAACCACGCCAAGTATATCGAGGAGCTATTGCAGAGTGACCGCATTTATCACTCCACATACGAAGGCAAGGTCTTGCGCATTGACAGCAGCTCGAAAAAGGACGAAGACATCGAGCGTCAGTTTGTCGCTTTGGAATCGCCCGACAACGAGATTGAAATTGTCGTACACGTAAATATGCTCAAAGAGGGCTGGGACGTAAATAATCTTTACACGATTATTCCGCTCCGAGCCTCAAACGCGGCTGTCCTCATTGAGCAGACTATCGGACGCGGTCTGCGCTTGCCTTACGGTGGCCAGCGCACCGGCAATAAGGACGTTGACACCCTCACCGTTATTGCTCACGATAATTTCCAAAAAGTAATCGACGAAGCCAACAAGGGCAATTCGCTTCTCAAACGTGTTTCTTTTATCGAGCTTGAAGACCGCGACGAGCGCGACAAAGGCGGTCGAGTGGAAACCACTCCGACATCTACCGAGCAGAAGATACAGAAGCAAATCGAAAAAGTCAAGGGGGAAATCAGCGAAAAGTCGAAGCAGTATGTAACCCAGGTTGGCAAAGCCGTTGAATCGGCTATTTCCAACATCGCCGCCGAGGGCGTTGCTTCTTTTGGCGACCTCCAAAAGAAAGAGGTCAAACAGAAACTTCGCGAAAAGGCTATTGCAACTATCAAGGAGAGTGTCAAGGACAGCCTTTTCGCTGAGCAAGATGCCGCTGAACAGATTGTACAGGTTGATGAAGTCATCAACATTGTTGTCGAAGACTATAAAAATAATGTTATCGAGATACCGCGCATCGTTGTTGAACAGCAGAATGTCAAGGCTATCTTTGAAGATTTCGACCTTGACACCACCAACGGCTATAATCTTGATGAACTGCATCGCGAAATTATCCGTCAAGGTCTGCACGATTCTTCTGATTTCGAGGTTATCGCGGGTAAGTCCGGCAGCTCAAAACGTCCTGCCGTTGAACAGCTCATCACTTCGCTGATCGACTTCGACGATGTGGATTACGATGAAATTTCCGACTTGCTTTATAAGCTCGTTGGACAAGCTATCGCTGCCATCCGCAATAATGCTCCCAATATCACTGACGATGATTTGAATGAGCGTGTTCACGCTTTCAAACAGAGTCTTGCCGACAACATTTATAAGCAGATGAAAGAACACTACCGCATTATTCCGGGAGAGTTCAAAATCAACAAGGTGCTTCCGTTCTCGCAAATCTTGCCACAACCCATTATTGTCAACAACTGGGGTTCATTGGATTTTCACGAGCCTGTACCGTCCCAAAAATCTGCCGTTGTAAAATTTGTGTATGTAGGCTTCAAAAAATCCTATTATACCAAATATCGTTTCGACAGTTCTACCGAGCTTGATTTTGCGTTCATACTCGAAACCAACAATGAAGTCCTCAAATGGATTCGTCCTGTGCCCAATCAGTTCAACATATATTGGTCGAGCGGCGCAAAGAAATATGAGCCAGACTTCATTGTGGAAACTGCAGACGCTATCTATATGTGCGAAACCAAAGCCGAGAAAGATGTCAACGACCCCGACGTGCAAGCCAAGGCTGAAGCCGCCCGCGAGTTCTGTCGTCGCGCCTCCGAGTTTACGGCTCAGAATGGAGGCAAACCTTGGCGATACGTCATAATACCACACACCCTTGTTGATCGTGCTTATTCGTTCAACTATATCCTTAAACAAGCAAAACTCAAATAAATGTCATTTTGGAATTACATCGGTGAGTTTTTCTTGTTTCGCTGGCTGTTTGGCAAGTTCAGGAAGTCAGCAACAAAGCATGACGCGCACATAGAGGACTTAGGGGCTTCGATTGACAGAGATGGAAAACATCTGAATGACAATCACGATGAAGACATTGCACCTATTGATGATGCGGTCACACCTATAGGTGATAATTTACTCGGTGATTCCGACAATTCTGAGGAACTTGATGATTTGGATATATTCATGCGCAATAATAACGGCAAGAATCATT
>URNY01000063.1 GCA_900549375.1 uncultured Bacteroidales bacterium
CATGCGCATCAACAACCCCGCACTGACCGCACAAGTACTGGTATGCGTGGCACGCGCTTCGATGAGACAACAGCCGGGATGCTACACTATGGTGGAAGTTCCGGTCATCGACCTTCTTCCCGGCGACCGCGACCGCTGGATCCACCTCGTCTGATGCCGCATCCGCAATGAAAATATAGAATGAAGCTTCCGATGTCACGGAATCAGAAGAGATCCCAAAATAATCATAATATTTCAAAAGTCGGCCCTTATAATGGATTTCCATCATATGGGCCGACTTTTGTTTCGAAACTGGTTACGGAACCGAGTCGGAGACATGTCTAATTTTGATTTTACAAAACGGCTGAAGTGCGACAATGAAGAAAAAGAAAAACTATCCGCGATTTCATCCAATGGACGGTCAAACTGCATGAGAGCGATTGTCACGGCGCGAACGAGAAAAAGGTCAATCCAATATGTCGCCGGACGTCCGCTAATCTTTTTGCATATCTCGGTGAGATAATGCGGCGTGATGCATAGTTGCGACGCATACTTTTCAAGTTTGCGGCAGCCGGTATAATCACCGTCTACAAGCATCCCGATAAACGAGCTCATTATTCGCGCAGGCTGCGAATTGATTTCTATCTTTTGGTTTGCGCGTGCATGGATATCATAAAGGTCAAGAATATGTGCCTTTAGTAACGTTCCTATCAATTCATCATGGAATATATGTTCCGTCTCAGCGTTCCTCTCCCTCAGATTTTCCATATCCCTGCGACAGCGATTGAACTCAGAGTCGCTAAGACGTAGCACAGGATTCTCTATCAGCGAAAGATGACCGAACACTCCATAATTACTCCTTATAGCAGCTGTAAAAACAACGCTTTCGGAGAAAAACATGATGACAACCCTGATGTCGGCGGACATCGACAGATCCGTCACGCCAATGCCGGCAGAGAGGATTACATAATCTCCCCGCGAAACATTGAATCGGGTATGATTGCGTGAGAAACTGAAACTACCATCCAGACACAGAATATGAACCACCAGCCCGATATGTGCCGTGAAATCGAAATCGCCTATATCATCTTCAAAATATATGCCTCCGGTTATTGTCTCTTTCATACTGCAAATTTAGCCATATACCACGAATTATGAAAATTTAATCAAATTTATGTAAGGCATTTAACTTGAATCCTCAGTAACTTTGCAACGTAAAAATAATCAAATAAAAGTATGAAACAAGTAAGATTATACAATGGAGTCATTATGCCCGCGATTGGTTATGGTGTTTTCCAGATTCCGCGTGAAGAAACAGAGAAAGCGGTAAGCGAAGCATTGGAAACGGGTTATCGCATGGTTGATACCGCCGCAGCATATTTCAATGAAAGGGAAGTGGGCGACGCCATCCGCAAAAGCGGGTTGAAGCGAGAGGAGATCTTCGTGACAACCAAACTGTGGGTGCAGGATTATGAGTATGAGGACGCTCTTAAAGCGTTCGACCGTTCGATGAAAAATCTGGGTCTGGACTATCTCGACCTCTATCTGCTCCACAAGCCGTACAACAACTATTATGCCGCATGGCGCGCATTGGAGAAACTCTATAAAGAGGGACGCATCCGCGCCATCGGCGTTACGAGTTTCACCGACGAGCGTCTGCTCGATCTCACACTCTATAATGAAATAAAGCCGATGGTGAATCAAGTTGAGACAAATCCTTATTTTCCACAGGTGGAAACTCATGATTTTCTTGCATCCGAGGGAATCCTGCAGGAAGCCTGGTCACCGTTTGCCGAAGGCAAGGAAGGATTGTTCACCAATCCGGTGCTTGTCGAAATCGCCAAACGACATGGCAAGACTGTCGGACAGGTAGTTCTGCGCTGGCTCAACCAACGCAACATCGTGGTCATCCCCAAGACTGTCCGCAAGGAGCGGATGGCGGAGAACCTCGACATCTTCAGTTTCACACTCTCCGATGATGAAATGGCAGCAATTACAGCCCTCGACAAGGGGAAGAGCGTAGTAATTGATGCAAACGACCTCTCCACTACCCGATTGATTCACAATCTGAAAATTCACTGATCACATACACGAGATATTTCAGAAAGATGAGCCCGTCTCGACAATCGGGATGCCACTTATTCGCAACATGTTGTGGGTAAGGTCAAGATAGACTCTACGAGACGATGAGGGATAGTCTACCTCATTGTGAAATGGCAGACTCACAGCAGGTCTGCCATTTTATAGTATCTTATAATCATCACATCTTAGCATTAATCGGTCAATATGAGGAACTGGTAATAATTGATTAAAAATCGGTATGAAATTGTTTATAGTCCTTACTAACTTTGTATCCATCCGGTAAAACTATATAAATAATCATAGCAATGAAAAAAACTCTTTTATCATTATTGGCAATCGCCGCCATGGCATTTGTTGCCTGCGCATCAAAAGATAGAAAAAATGCTGAGACCATCGAGGCTGCGACTCCGGTTCTGGTGGCCGTTTTCTCCGCACAGGGACATACTAAATCCGTTGCCGAAAAAATAGCCAAAGCAACAGGAGGAGATCTGTTCCAGATCGAGCCGGAGGTGTCTTATACGGAAGAAGATCTTGACGGTTGGAACAACAGCGCTCGAGGCACCTTGAGGCACGAAACCGCGCGACACGCCCCGGAATTGCCAATAAAGTCAAGAATTTCGAGCAATACGACACCATTTATCTCGGTTTCCCGATATGGTGGTACACAGCGCCCACTATCATTAACACTTTCCTTGAAAGCTATAATACCGATGGGAAAGTTATAATTCCTTTCGCCACATCGGGGGGCAGTAATTACGGAGAGGCAACCAAAGATCTGAAAGTGTCCGCCCCCAAGGCTACGTTCAAACCGGGCAGAGTGCTTAACAATTATACTCAGCAGGATATTGACCGTTGGGTAAAATCAATCAAATAAACGATAATAATAAACACCCCTAATAACAAACCGCTTAAAGATGAAAAGATATTTCTTGATACTACTCATCTCTTTGGTTGCAACGATGACGGTAAACGCAAAGACCCTCATTGTATATTATAGTTTCACAAATAACGTCCATCGAATTGTAACTGAATTGTGCAATCAGATTGAAGCGGATGTCATACGGGTAGAGCCTGCTGAAAAAGGTCTTGATTATGCCGCCAACAATTATGCCATCGGCAGCGCATTAATCGCAGGCATCCGTAATAATCCGAATGACGCAAGTTCCTACCCGGCAATCGACCCTGTAAATGTTGATTTGTCGCAGTATTCCACCATTATAGTCGGAACCCCGCTTTGGTGGAGCAATATGGCGGCTCCTATGCAGACGTTCCTGTTCCAGCATGGACAAGAGCTGGCCGGGAAAAATATCGGCCTGATTGTGTCGAGCGGCAGCAGCGGTATCAGCGGTGTCGAGGCTGATGCAAAGCGTTTGATCGCAAATGGAAACTTTATCTCGCCGAGTCTGTGGATACGCAGTTCGCAGACTTCAGATGCTGGAACATTGATTGACAACTGGCTGAAAGAAATTGATTATTCATCCTTAAACACTCCTGATATGAACAATAACCAGATTACTATAAAGGTTGGAAAGAACACCACCCTTACGGCAACCCTCGCTGACAATTCATCCGCAAGAGCCTTAGTGAAATTGCTCGAATCCGGGCCTGTCACCATCAACATGCACGATTACGCCAATATGGAGAAGGTAGGTAGCCTGGCGGAATCTTTACCACGTAACGATACTTATTTCACAACACAACCGGGAGATCTTGTTCTCTATCTCGGCAATCAGTTCGTAATTTATTACGACAATAACTCCTATAATTTCACTCGCCTTGGCAAAATAAACGGGAATTATACAGGGGCCGCATTGAAATCAATACTTGGCGACAGTGATGTGACCGTTACTCTTTCCTTATCTCATTCAAGCGGAATAAATGACATTGACACCGATATTTCAGAACAGGATACCTACCTTTACAACCTTTCTGGGCAAAGAGTCGAAAATAAAGACGCCTTGTCCAAAGGGATATACATCATCAGAAACAAAAGAGGTAGTAAGAAAATAATACACTGATCTATATGAGGATAAAAACAATAATATCGTCTGTTATTTTTATCATAACCTCAACTTGTATGTTAAACGCTCAGGGAATGAACAGAAACATTGACCAATTTGCTACAACGTGCGCGAAGTTGCCGATGTCGGCCGATGGTATCGTCCGTCTGTCGAAAGTGGAGGTCGATCCTAAGTATCTTGACGAGTATATGAAGTATGCGGCCGAAGTCGGTGAAATCTCCTTGCGTACAGAACCCGGAGTACTTACCATGTATGCGGTGCAGGAGAAAGAGAATCCCTGTAACATAACGATTCTCGAAACTTATGCATCTCAGGAAGCATACAAGTCACATATCGCATCGGCACACTTTCAAAAGTACAAGCAGGGAACCCTGCACATGGTAAAGGATCTTCAGCTTCTTGATCAAAAGGAATTGAATCCGGCCAATCATATCATAAACTTCATAAGCAAATAATAGTTTTATCGTATGAAAAAAATATTGACAATAGTATTAACAAGCATAATAACTTTCAATATTATGGCACAACAAAAAATAATCCAGACAGCGGGTCGAGATGCACTCGGTGACTTCGCCCCTGAGTTCGCACATCTCAACGATGACATCCTTTTCGGTGAGGTATGGAGCCGTAATGATCTACTTTCTTTGAGAGACCGTAGCCTTGTTACAATCACCTCCCTCATATCGCTGGGTATTACCGACAGTTCGCTTATCTATCATCTTCAAGAGGCGAAGAAGAACGGTATCACCCGCACCGAAGCCGCAGAAATCATCACTCATATCGCTTTCTATGCGGGATGGCCGAAAGCGTGGGCTGCTTTCAAACTCGCGAAAGATGTATGGGCGGATGAAACCGCCGCATCATCGGCTAAAGAAAAATTCCAGCAGGAGATGATATTCCCCATCGGTGAACCAAACACCGCATACGCCAAATATTTCATCGGCAACAGCTATCTTGCTCAGATTTCATCAGAACAGATTCCTTTTGCCAACGTGACTTTTGAGCCGCGTTGCCGCAACAACTGGCATATACATAAAGCGGAGAAAGGCGGCGGCCAGATGCTTGTAGGCGTTGCCGGACGTGGTTGGTATCAGGAAGAAGGAAAACCTGCGGTAGAGATTCTTCCCGGAACGGTAATCAACATCCCTGCTAACGTAAAGCACTGGCACGGAGCCGCAAAGGATTCATGGTTCGCTCATCTCGCATTTTCTGTGCCGGGTGAAGATACCGAAAATGTATGGCTTGAGCCTGTAAGCGACGCCGAATACGACGTATTGCCTTAAAACAATCTACTATCGGCCGCAATACTATAGCGCCAATTATCTGCCCGATACAATGTGTAGCGGGCAGTTTTTATGAATTGACGACCTTTAACTGAATATCCCTACTTAAAATCACATGGATCCATTGATTTAACATAAAGTTAACGACCCACAGACACTCATACGGTTTCTGGACCGTTATTTTTATCATGTATAAATCAACCTTGCACCGTTACTAAAATGTGGAAGATATATGCTTTGTTATCAGCGCTCTTCGCTGCCCTGACAGCCATCTGCGCCAATTACTTTCCGGTATATCGACCGGCTTGTCGCGGCTGTTCTATTTCAAGGCAATCCAGATTGGTGATGTGTCGCGTGTGGCTCCGGTTGACAAACTTAGCGTTGTGCTGACTATCATACTCGCATTTATATTACAGAAAGAGCCTGTTTCGCCAAAGGTTATAGTGGGAGGCATACTTATATGCACGGGCAGCATATTGATGATGTGGAAATAACGGGATTCATATTTCATACAGAATCGAGCCTTAACTTTGTCGGCTTGAAAATATGCAAACATGAAACTATTGATAATAGAAGATGAGAGGATGCTCTCAAGGAGTATCGCCGAATATCTTGGACGCGAGGATTATCTTTGCGAACATGCCTATACCTGCAATGAGGCCTTATGCAAGATTGCAGCCTATGAATATGACTGCATTCTTCTTGACCTTATGCTTCCTGATGGCAGTGGTCTTGATATATTGCGTAATATCAAAAAAGAATCGCCACAGGCCGGAGTGATAATCGTTTCCGCCAAAGACTCTCTTGACGATAAGGTCGAGGGACTGAAAATCGGAGCGGACGACTACCTGCCCAAACCTTTTCATCTGCCAGAACTGAGCATGAGGATTTTTGCCCTGATGAGGCGAAAGAAATTCACAAGCGACAATAACATTCAAGCCGGACAACTCACAATTAATCTCCCTGAACATAAAGTGACAGTCGGGAACAATCATATTGCGTTGACGAAAAGCGAATACGACCTGCTGCTGTTCCTTATACAGAACCGCAACCGTGTTGTATCCAAAAGTGCGATTGCAGAGCATCTCAGCGGCGATATGGCAGATATGCTCGATGATTTCAATTTTATTTATGCCCACATCAAGAACTTGAAGTCAAAACTGTCTGCTGCGGGAATACCCAACAGTATCAAGACTCTTTACGGCACCGGCTATAAATGGAATATTGACGAATGAAAACTCTTTTACACAAAACAAGCGACAGGATTATTGTAAGCATAGCTACAGTGTTTATTCTCACCGCTCCCCTCTTTTATCTAATCACCAAATGTTTTTATGCGGAGGATATGATCGACATAATAGAGTCAGTGGAGCGAGGAGAAGGGTTGCCGTCGTCGTTTGATCTGGAGCGAGACATTATTGCAGGAGTGATGATTCAGTATCTTCTTATATTCGTTGTGATAGCATTGTCGCTGCTTATCGCCATTCGTTTTTCCCTACGCAATCTTTGGCATCCATTTGAAAACACTTTGAAGTCGATGGAACAGTTTAAGGTTTCCGACAAAACGATGCCGGTTCTTGAAAACGGCGACATTACGGAATTCAGCAGGCTCAACTATACGCTGACAAAACTCATGCAGCGGAATTCCGAAACTTACCGCCGGCAAAAGGAATTCACAGAAAATGCTTCGCATGAGCTTCAGACCCCGCTTGCAATTATGCGTAGCCGACTCGATCTGTTGCTTCAGCAGAATCTCGACAAAGAAACTCTTGATTCCATAAACGAACTTTATAATGCAAACCGTCGCATGGAGTGCCTGAACCGAGATTTGCTACTGCTTGCAAAAATCGACAACAACCAGTTTGTCACCGATACAAAAGTGGATACGGTTTCTATAATCAAAGACATCGCCGACAGTCTGACTTCGCTGGGATATATGGTGAAGGCCACATTCTCAGATGCCCATTGTGAAACCTCCGCGAACAGAACTCTTTTTGAAAGTCTTGTAAACAATCTGGTGATCAATGCTCTCCGTAATTCCGGGCAAGTAGATATCTCCCTAACTGAAGGTGTACTCATTGTAAGCAATCCGTCGAATAATGGTAAACCGCTCGACAACAGCCGACTGTTTCAAAGATTTGCTTCAACCCCAGGCACCAAAGGCAACGGACTTGGACTTGCTATAGTCAAAGCCGTCTGCGATCTTCATCACTGGGAGATTAAATATGACTTTGCGGACGGCAACCATCAATTTACAGTTAAGTTGAAGGTTTCTAAGACTCTATTCAATTTTTAACCTGCTCCTGCCATAATTCATATTCAAAATTTCTGTAGAATCCATACTTAGCTTTGTAGCGGAATTACAAAGCATAATGATAGAGTTAATTGTATTTTTATTCGCAACTGTGTCCGTTTCGGCTCAAACCAAGGTTGAAACAGACAGCATCGACTCATCGGCATTCGAAAAAAATCTGGATGAAATTGTCGTAGTCGCCCAAAAGCCCGGAACAGTAGTAAAAGCAGACCGTAAAGTTTACACCGTCAATCAGGATCTTACGTCAAAAGCTTCTTCGGCAAGCGAGATTCTCAATCATATCCCTTCTGTTGCAGTGGATATTGATGGGAATGTCAGCATGAGAGGCAACGACAACGTGACAATCCTGATAAACGGAAAACCCTCAGCGATGATGGCGGGAAAGACACGTGCGGATGCCCTCGGTCAGCTGTCTGCCGCCAATATAGAGCGAATCGAGGTAATTGACAATCCCACCTCCGAGTACAGAGCCGAAGGAGGGGGCGGAATCATAAACATAATAATGAGAACCGACACGAAACAAGGTTTCAACGGCTCCATACTTGCAAATGCCGGGAGTGCGGGACGATACAACGCCGGTGTAAACTTAAACTACGGTATCCGCAATCTGAATTTTTACGGAGGATATACTTTTAGACGCGATCGCTATGACCGCACCGTTGATGATTACCGCATATCTCCCTCGGAAACCATTACCCAGACCACTTACGGATTGGGGCGGCCGGTCTCCCATACATTCCGTCTCGGAATGACCGCCAATATCACATCTGCCGATATGCTTAGCGTTTCGGGAAATTATAACCGAAGAAATTTCAAGCGGGATGAGTATGTTGACTCACAGACAAAAGAAATCGGAGTTGTCGTTTCAGATTCATATCACCGTGACCGTGATGCCGATGCCAAAGAAAATATGTGGGAAGGAAGCCTCCAGTACACACATCGTTATGGCAACAGCAATGAGATTTCAATCGGTTATCTGTATTCTTCCGAATCGGAAGATGAATTGAACCGATACACCACAATGCGTCAAGATGTTGAGACCCGGAACAATGAATCCGTCTGGGATGCGAACTATATCCATAACGCCAACCTCAGATGGCAGCACGCTTTGACAGATAATATCAGATTGATTGCGGGATATGAGTTTGAGCATCTGAGAGCCGAGCAAAACTATAATGTTTCCGACTGGAACGAGGCATCATTCATCCCTAATACAGATGAAAGCAATGACTTCACACATCTGAGAATGGTGAACTCGCTGTATGCCAGCGCCGATATGACTTTTGGTTTATGGCGCGTCAATGCCGGATTGCGTGGAGAATATACTGACATCGACAATCAACTGAAATCCATCTTTGAAAGTCGACGCAAGCATTATTTTGACTTATTTCCTACGGCAAGGGTATCACGCCATATCGGGGATGACATAGAGCTGTCTGCCGGTTACAGTATGCGCATCAACCGTCCGCAAGGGAGCGATATGAATCCTTTTGCCGAAAGAATAAATCCGTTGAGTCTTGAGGCAGGCAATCCGGATCTGAAACCGGAGAGAATAAACACCGCCGATTTCGGTATCCGTTGGCTTTCAAACGCCGGTTCTCTTACCGCAAATCTTTTCTACCGTCATATATCCGACGGCATAACAGAGGTATCCCGTTATATCGACAACGGAATATTGCTGACAACGAAAGAAAATCTCCAGACATCCCACAATACCGGCATCGAGCTGGTATGGAATATGCATGTTACGGACTGGCTTGACATAAACCTGAACGGTACCGGGTATTATAATCGCATAAATGCCTCAAGACTTGGCTTCGGGGGTAATCGCGAGATGTTTTCATGGAGTGGTTTGTTGAACGCTGATTTCACGCCCATAAAACATGGTACGGTTCAACTGAATGCCCGTTATCATTCAGCGACCCTTGTGCCACAGGGTAAACGTGATGGCGATTTTCTGCTTAATCTTGGATTGAAGTATGATATACCGTCAATAAATCTCGCTCTTTTTGCATCAGTAACAGACTTGTTCGATACTTATAAACTATCATATACCCTTGATACCCCGGCTCTGAAGCAGAAAGTGGAAAAACGCAGAAATCCCCGCATCTTATATGTAGGATTAAGCTGGAACTTCGGAGGCGATGGCAAGAAACAGCATCATAATGTGGAATACGATGAAGAAATGTAATGTCATGAAGCACGGAAGAATACTTACTCTTATTTGGTGCATTATACTGCCGATAACAGCATTCGCCTCAAATGAAAATACCGACACGTTGTCGGTCGACACACTGAAATTCCATCATAAGATTAAGAATCCTTACAGATTCAGACCGACACAGCTTATCGCACCGGGTGTATTGATTGGAGCAGGATTTATTGCACTGGAAAGTGGCTGGCTGAAACATACTAACCACGAAACCAAAGATGAACTGCAGGAACATCCTCATTCAAAACTTGGTGTAGATGATTTCAGTCAGTATGCGCCTATAGCCGCTGCTTACGGATTAAGACTTTGCGGAATAAAAGGAATACATGATTATATCGACCTTACCATAATATCCGGAACTGCTTATCTCCTTACAGGTTTGTCGGTTTATGGGGTGAAAACACTCACAAGAGTTGGCCGACCCGATGGAAGCGCACACAACTCATTCCCTTCGGGCCACACTGCTACTGCTTTTGCCGGTGCCGAAATATTGCGCCGTGAATATTGGAACATATCGCCGTGGATTGGTGTCGCCGGATATGCCGTAGCCATCGGAACCGGCTTCTTGAGGATGTATAACAACCGTCACTGGCTTACCGACGTTGTGGCAGGTGCCGGATTCGGCATACTCTGCGCTCAGGCTGCATACTGGCTTTATCCGGTGATTACAAAAACTTTTTTTCATAAACGGTATAATGCCAACATATACCTTTCGCCATACGCCTCACCTCTGAGCAAGGGGCTGGCATTGCAGCTGACATTTTGAAGATAACATACGCTATGTTTCAACCTCTTTTTGGAAATGCTGACAACAATATTGTGGTGGCGATCAACAATTGTCACAGTCCATTTATGGATGATGCCATCCTTGTAATAACCGATTTTTGGATCTTTGTCGGAGTTGTCTGTTGCATAATTGCCTATTCCATCAGAAAGGATAAATTCCAAAAAACAATAATTTTCTGCGCCTTGATGATATTGGCTGTAGGATGCACGGACTATTTGTGCGCCGGCATTATCCGTCCTGCCGTTCAACAGCTAAGGCCAACGAATCCCGATAATCCGGTTTCCGCTATGCTGCATATAGTTCGCGGATACACAGGAGGTAAATATGGTCTTCCATCGTGCCATGCTGCAAATTCTTTCGCGATTGCCGTTTTTACCACCTTATGGTTCAGAAGAAAATGGCTTGCCGTACTATTGATAGGTTGGGCTTTATTGGAGTGCTACACCCGCTTATATCTTGGTGTACACTATCCATCCGATATAGTTTTTGGAATGGCAATCGGAAGCCTGATAGCTTGTATTGTTTACTCAAGTTTCTCATGTAAATTGAGATATGACAGAAGCAAATAGCAGAGCGACCCTCCTTAGTCAGAAATCACCTTTTTTGCGAAACATAAATTATTTATATCCTGCCGAAAATAACCGAAGTATCGTACTTAGCTACTTAAAGTCAATATTTTCATCATTGCACCGGTCTAAAGAATGGCATAGCGAAGTTTGGGCCATTCGGTAAGAATCTCCTGTCGACGCTCATCCTCTATAACAAGATAGTCAATCTCAGAAAGGGATCCGAAACGATAATGGTCTGCCGTGTTCAGCTTGTTGGATGTGGCTATCACCACTTTTTTGCCGCCCTGCTCTATGAACCCCCTTTTCATTAAAGCCTCTTCCTGAATTGTCGTCATCAGTCCCTTATCCGGATGAATATCGCTTACGCCTACTATTGTCCAGTCGGGATAAATGTTCTCCAACGCTCTGTAAGCCATTATGCCCGCCGTTACCTGCGACGGACCTATTATCTTCCCACCAAGCAACGTGGTTTCTATATTGCGCCGGTTGGAAAGTTCGGAAGCGATTGGTACGCTGTTGGTGACAACAACAAAATGTTTGTCGTCAGGTAGAGCCTTTACAAGTTCAAGGTTGGTTGTTCCCCCGTCTATCAGCAACACGTCCCCATCCCTGAAAAGAGGCACAATCTTATCGACAAGACATCTTTTCATCACAGTGTCTGTGCCGAGACGCTCTGTAAATTCAATTGATATTCCAGATTTCGCGATCGCACCGCCATGCACCTTTGTAAGTAGTCCCTTTTGCTCAAGTTCGGCAATATCCCGTCTGATAGTATCATCGCTCACTCCCAACTCTGAACTGAGAGTCGTGACATATACACGGGAGTCCTGGGTTATACGCTCAAGTATCAGGTCTTGTCTTTGTTCTTTCAGCATAAATCAGCATTTATTATTTGCATAATACCGCAAAATTAGTTATATTCGTGCAACTACACAAGTAAATGACGAGGTTTTTATCTTTTTTATGCGGTATTTTACCGTAAATAAATTCGCATTACAGCGTAATACCGCACCAACCAAGAATTAACCGCAAAGAGATATAATGAATGAAAGCACTCTTTTTTGACATAGACGGAACATTAATCGATATAAAAACTCATAAGATTCCCGAGTCGGCCACCACAGCACTCGGGAAAGCAAATGAGAATGGCAATAAGATATTCATTGCTACCGGTCGCTCACATACCATTGTGGAATTGCCCGGTCTCCCCGGAGAAATAATCGATGGATATGTAACGCTGAACGGAGCCGTATGTCTGGCCGACGGAATTCCGGTAAGCCTGACTAAAATACCGTCCCAGACCGTGAAAGAATTCTCGCAAATATGTATTGACCGGAAACTTACCAATCTATTCGTGACGATGGAGGGAATGAAGGTGGCAAACGGCGATGAACGCTTCGTAACCGGATTCCAGAAATTTTTCAACCTCTCCCCTGTCCCGACAACCGATTTCATCTCGATGCTGAGTCAGGATGTTTATCAGATGACAGCGTTCTTTACCGAAGATTCGGAGCATGAACTGAAAGCACGGTTTCCGGAACTGGAATTCAATCGTTGGTTTCCCACCTTCGCCGATGTCACCTGCAAAGGAGTGGATAAGGCAAAAGGAATTGAGGTAATGGCAAATCACTTCGGCATTGACCTTGCGGATACGATAGCTTTCGGCGACGGCGGCAATGACATACCTATGCTCCGTAAAGCCGGCATAGGCGTGGCGATGGGCAATGCCTCCACCAAAGTGAAGGCAAACGCCGACCTTATCACCTCCGATGTAGACGCCGACGGAATCCATGAAGCCCTAAAGGCTCTAAAGATTATTTGATACTTCATTCTCACATTGCTTGTTCATATTCTTTGCGGCGGGTGAGCACCTTCTTCATATTTGTCTGCGCCCATTCAGTAAGCTGTTGGATAATCGGGAGCAGCGATTTGCCAACTTCGGTAAGGCGGTATTCGACTTTAGGCGGCACTACTGCATAAACCTTTCGGTCGATAAGGCCATCGGCTTCCAGCGTGCGGAGCGTGGATGAAAGCACTCTTGATGACACATCCGGAATCAACCGACCTAATTCGTTGAATCTTACTACCTTCTGCTCTCCTATGATGAGCACTGTAAGTAGCGCCCATTTGTTTCCAAAACGGGCGATAACGTTTCTCACCGGACACATCTCTAAGATCGATCCTGTTTCCTCTTTCTTTTTCATATTTCGAGTTACTTATTTAGGTTTCGCAAATAAGTTGATTCCTCGCCGAGGAAAGTCGCGGAGATACTGCACTTCCCTGAGTGCTGTAGCGACTTGCTTTCGTCAAATCTCAAATTTCATGCGAAACTTAAGTTACTTACTTTTAATTGCAAAGTTAGTAAATTATCATAATATATAGTCAAAAGTTGAAGCGATGATTGACATGACTAAATAAATTTTGATTTGTCCTCAGATTTTTATCACTGATAATCAGCAAAACCGATAAAAAGGTTACTATGGGCTAAAAAAGTAACTTCTTGACAAGCGGTTGTTTATATTATATCTTTGCGTAACGCAAATTAAAAATCAACAATATGAAACAGATTCAGACAATAGAAAAGGGCGCGAATTTCAGCGCCGCCAACTTCGGCAAGCTCGCCGACATCAAGGATTACATTCTGGAACTCGGTCCGGAAATCAAGATCCCCGGCAAAGTGTTCGGCGGTCAGGCTGTCGGTGCAACCGGCGGAGAGTTCTCTTTTCAGGTATTTGCACCCGGTCAGGAAACCGGCTTCCTCCACACCCACAAGAATCATGAGGAGCTCTATTTCTTCCTCAACGGCAAAGGAGAATTTCAGGTTGACGGGGAGGTCTTTCCCGTCAAGGATGGCTCTGTTGTCCGCGTGGCTCCCGACGGTCGCCGCAGTGTGCGCAACAACGGCACAGAACCCCTCGTGATGCTCTGCGTGCAGTATCGCGCCAACACATTCACCGACGAAGATGCCGCCGACGGCAACATCATCAATGAACCCGTGAAGTGGTAAGCGAAGAAAAATCCTGGAGCGAAGGATACTCCGACACCCTCGATTTAATTTTCATCAACGAGCCTACAGAGGACGTAGCCATCCGTTTTGAATCGGGTGGCTACGTCCTCTGTCTTGAAATCATAAACGGAAAAGCTGAAATCATCGTTTATAAGGTCTCTTGACTATGAATTGAAAATTATATCTCTATTCCCTAAAAGTTTCTAAAAACTCAGTCATTGAATAATGCAAAATTGGTAAGTTTTTAAGTAATCTGGATAACTATCATATACGCGCTTCTTGTTAATTTTGCAAAAATCATATTCTTAATTATTACTGTCCGCTAAACCATAAAGCAGTGAGTCCAACTTTCTGATAAGT
>URNY01000064.1 GCA_900549375.1 uncultured Bacteroidales bacterium
ATGAGCATGGCGGCATTGTAACCGAGAGCGTAAGTATAATCGGCGTCGAAGTTGGTAGGATCGGCGCAACGGCCCTCATAACCGAAGAAATGATGCTGGGCAGCGAACTTGCCGCTGTATTCACCGGCTTCTGCCATCTCGTTGAGGCGTTTGGCAACCATCTGGCTCAGCAGGCTCTCCGTCTCGATGAGTGATACCTGCACATTGCCATGGCTGTCGCGGTCGAGGCTGAGCTGGAGTGCGATCTGTTTCGGAAGGCTCTTGTAGAGGTCGGCGTTGACTCCTGTGAGGTGACTGTGGATCTTGTTGAGTTTTTCCATCTCCTCGAGTCCCTCGAGTTCATCGGCATATTCTACAAGCACATCGTTGAGCTCGCTGATAAGGGTCTTCATCGAAGGGATGAACTCGATCAGGCCTTCGGGAATGAGGACAGTACCGAAGTTCCATCCGAGTTTTGCACGCTCGGAGATTACGTAGCAGATATAACTTACGATGTTGTCGAGAGTCATGCGCTTTGCCTGCACCTCTTCCGAGATGATGCAGATGTTGGGCTGGGTCTCGAGGGCGCATTCAAGAGCGATATGCGACGCGGAGCGACCCATCAGCTTGATGAAGTGGTAATATTTCTTTGCGGAATTGCAGTCGCGCTGGATATTACCGATAACCTCGCTATAGACCTTGCAGGCTGTGTCGAAACCGAAGGAGGTCTCGATCCACTCGTTCTTAAGGTCGCCGTCGATAGTCTTGGGAACGCCGATCACCTGCACGCCTGCGCCGATATTCTTGTAGTATTCGGCAAGCACGGCCGCGTTAGTATTGGAGTCGTCGCCGCCAATGATAACGAGAGCCTTGATGTTGAGCTCTTTCAGAATCTTCAGACCGGCCTCGAACTGCTCGGGTTTCTCAAGCTTCGTGCGTCCAGAACCGATGATGTCGAAACCGCCGGTGTTGCGGTATTCGGCGATATAGCCGGCCGTAAGCTCCATGTACTGATGATTGATGAATCCGGCAGGGCCCATAAGGAATCCGTAGAGACGGTTCTCTTTGTTCAGGGCCTTCAGTCCGTCGAAGATACCGCTCACCACGTTGTGACCGCCGGGTGCCTGTCCGCCGGAAAGAATGATGCCGACATTGAAGGGCTCCTCTACACGCGTAGGATTCTCGTCTTTCTCAAACTGAACCACGGGCATTCCGTACGTATGGGGGAAAAGTTTCTTTATCTCTTCCTGATTTGCCACCGACTCAGTGGCCTCTCCCTTTTTGATTTTTACACACCCCTGTAGATCTTTGGGCAATTTAGGCTGATACTCAGCCCTTACTCGCTGAAGAGCACTCTTTTTCATGATTTGAAATTATCTTATATATACCTTATTTTATTTTGAATTCTACTGCTATACCAATACTCTATGTCTATGCCTGACCGACCGGTTCATGGCCGATTCCGGCAAAACCTTTGTCATTGTTACGACGCTTAATCGCTAATAACATGCAAAATTACTATTTTTCGATGAAAATATCAGTCAAATAGATGAAAAAAGTAGCGAATTTCAGAGAGTTTTGAGGTATTCTTCGGCGGCGGCGAGATCCGCCTCGGTGTCGATGCCGATAGTGGAGAATTCCGTGAGGCCTACCTTTATGCCGATGCCGTTCTGAAGCCAGCGCAGTTGCTCGAGACTTTCAGCCCGTTCGAGCGATGATTCGGGAAGGGTCACAATGCGTCTGAGTACATCCGCGCGATAGCCGTAAATACCGATATGCGTGTAAAAATCGGCTGTATCGAGCCAGCGCTTCCAGTCGACTTTTCTCACATACGGGATGATGCTGCGAGAAAAATACATCGCATCCATATTTTCCGAGAAAACAACCTTCACAAGGTTCGGGTCAAAAAGCGCGTCAAAACCATTCTCTTTGTCGAAATGCTTCACCAATGTGGCTATCTCCGCTTCCGGATTTTTTTCGAAAATCCCGCAGAGACGGGTAATCTGCTCCGGTTGAATAAAGGGCTCGTCGCCCTGCACGTTCACCACCACATCTGCATCGCTCCCCAAAAGCCTGTAAGCCTCTTCCACTCTTTCAGTGCCGCTCCGATGGCTCGACGATGTCAACACGGCGCGGAAGCCATGGCTCTCTACGCAATCCTTGATGCGGGAATCGTCGGTGGCAACTGCGAAATCAATGCCAGATTCGCTCACTCTGCGACAAACCCTGATTATCATCTCCTCGCCTCCGATGCGCGCAAGAGGTTTGCCGGGGAAACGGGAGGATTCATACCGGGCCGGAATTAAAACCAGATATTTCATGCCTTTATATTTTCTTTCTTTTCATTATTGTTCACAGTTTCTTTTATCCCTGTATCGGCTCCCTTCCCCGATTTATGAATATGCGAAAAAGTTGTCCTCAGCCAGCCGGGAACCACCAAAGCTCCGATGAGAAGATAGAGATAATAAGTTATGATACGCCAGAACACCGCCAATATCAGGGCCATCCCGGCCGTACCGATCAGATCGCCGTAATATTCCGAGAAAAGCCATTCGCTTAGTCCTGCTCCTCCGGGAGTAGGACTAACCATCAGCACAACCCATATCACGAACTGGCGGGCAAGTATTATCCATTGATACCGGTCGTCGGCCGGCAGAAAACCGAGGAAAAGCACATTCACCACCAGATAGCGCGAAGTCCATGACAAAGCTGTTCCGCAGAACACTTCGAGCCAGAAACCTAACGGCTTGGTGCGGAGCTCTTTCGATGTTGCCACCATGTTCACTCCGAGCCCACTGATCTGAGCCGACCATTTACGCAGGAATTTCCATCCGGAGATCTTGCCGAGCACCTTGCTTATCCATCTTGGCTTCCATATGATTCCTAAAAAGAGGATGAATGTCCATACAGCTATCAGGGAATAGACGAACCAGAAGGTATATTTGATGCCATGAGAGAACGTACCGCCGCCGGAAGCGAACAGGTCGGCCGAATCAGTGAAAAGCACTATGAAAGGGCAGGCAATCACGAAAAAGAGCTCATCCATAAAGAGAGTGGTGAGCATAAGCGTCGTGGCGCGCCCTATTTCGATGCCCTGACTGTTCAGAAACACCATGCCAAGAGAGCTGCCTCCCACGGCCGAAGGGGTTATACAGTTGGTGAATTCGCACAGCATGTCGACCTTCCAGGCCTGACGCCAGCTAAGCTTGCGGTCGGTCAAAGCGCGGAAACGCCATGTGAGACCGTAATCACGCCCGAACATGCAGAGAAAACCGAATATTATGCAGAACACGACCCTCGCGTCGAAATGGATTCCCCTCCAGATAGCAGAGAAGTCCTCCTTGCGGGCATCATGCCAGAACATCAGCGCAACGACGCCAACACCCAGCAATACCGGCACGAGGACTTTCCAGAATGAAAATGATGAGGATGTTCCGCCGGAATTATTTTTCATTTGTGTCTTCTGATTAAGGAATCGTAACGGTCGCATACCTCATCCACCACATCTTCCCAACTCCTCACAAGCGTTTCCCTCGCCCCACGGCCTGCCGCTTTCAAAGCCTCGGGATCGTCGTGAAGCATCCCGATGAGACTTGCGAAATTCTCCGGTTTCTTCTCCGTCAGGAATCCGTTGCGCCTGTCGGCGATAACCTCAGAGGCGGTGGATCCTTTCAACAAAATGGAAGGAGTGCCCATAGCTGCAGATTCCCTTACAACCAACGGAGCGTTGTCGTAAAAAGATGGAAAAAGAAATAAATCCGAGCCTGCATAATAATCGCTGAGAATATTGCGGTCTTTTATCACTCCGTGGATATTGACCATATTGGTGAGGCCGTAGGCATCGATACGCTGGCGCACCTCTTCGAAAGCATAGCCGGTACCGATGAAATTCATACGGAATGGAATCTTGTCTTTCAGAAGTTTCAGCGTTTCAACAACCACATCGAGCCCTTTTTCCCAGATATGCTGTCCCACAAACAATAGAGCTATCTCACCGGGTCTTATGCCAATCCGCGCCCTTGCGCTGCGGCGGTATTCATCCACATCTCCCTTTATAAGCGACGCGAAATCATTGCCGTTTTCCACTACCGTCAAAGGCCCTTTGTAACCGTATTCCCGCACAGTGTCCTCAACCTGAGCCTGCGGAATCCAGACCTCGTCGCAGGCATTGAAGAAATCGAGGATACGCTTCATTATTATCGGAACGCACCATGGCGCTTTCCTGAAGGAATGCTCCAGATCCTGACGGTATTTGGAATGAAACGTACCGATGAGAGGCACATTCTGTTTCTTTTTCACGTATATCGCAAGACGCCCCGAGGAAAAGGGACAATGGGAATGCACAATCTTGAAATCCGATGACCGCAGCCTTTTCCAGATGAATGGATCAAGCTTTGGATAGCCGTACCGGTAAGGATGACGGTTCCAGATAGGCAGCGAGAAATAGCGCACCACTTCGAAAGAATATTTATTCTTCTGAGGATTCCATGGTGTAACCACACATGGCATAATGCCCTTCTGCTGGAGCCAATAGGCGTAATTCTCCACGGTCAGCGTGACGCCGTCGAGAATAGGCGGGAAACTGTCGTTAAATATTCCATACAGGTTCGGTTGCTCCGGATGGGAGTAAGGGCTCTTCATATGCTGATTATATGCTAATTCAATTTGATGCAAAATTAAAAAAAATTTCCAACTCTTGCATTATTGAGAAAAAACTATTAACTTTGCAACGCAAAACAGATAAATAAGGTTCCATGTCCGAGTGGTTAGGTACCGGTCTGCAAAACCGTTTACACCAGTTCGAATCTGGTTGGAACCTCTTCCCGATGAGGCTGTGTTAATTTTGACACAGCCTCATCCGCTTATAGCAATCTCCTATCCCTTAATCGATTATGAAACGTCTCTTAGCCTTTACTTTCTTAGCGGCTTCGTTGATGCCGGTGTGCGCTTTCGCGCAGCATGTCGGCGAGGAATATGTATTGAAACGGATAATACCCGTCAAAGGTCGTCAGGGAATAGCGGCCGACAGCGCGTTCTATTACGTATCGGACACAAAAGCGATATACAAATACGACAAAGAGGGCGACCTTGTGGATGCCAACACCGAGCCTTTCATGCATCCCGAAATCGCCAACCATTTCGGCGACATTGATGTCTGGCGCGGTGAAATCTATTGCGGAATAGAGAAATTCGAATATGGACGGGGATACAACATCGCCGTTTCAATCTACGATGCCAACACTCTCAAATGGAAACGCGATCTTCCATGGAGTCCGGAGTCGGGTCAGGTGGAGGTGTCGGGCATTGCCGTCGACAGAGACCGCAACATGGTGTGGATGTCCGATTGGGTCGACAGCCGCTATGTATATTGCTACGACCTTGCCACAGGACGCTATCACACAAAACTGCAATGCGCCCCTACCCCTTACTGGTGCCAGGGAATCACGATAGCCGACGGCAAAATGATCTTTTCGGCCGATGACGGGGAGGCAGCCTATAATCTTCCCGACAATCTTTATATCGCCGAAATCGGAGACGCCCCCTACACGGGCCTTGTTGAAGGCGAGGAGGTTGTGAAGGATACCCCCTTCAGCGTGAAACTCCGCGCCGACGGCACTCCTGAAATGAGAAAAGGGCTTGTGGCCGGCGGCGCCGGCAAAGCCCGTGTGAAACATTTCCGCGAAATGTCGGATTTCAAACGCGCCGGTGAGATCGAGGGCGTAAGCATCGATCCTGTCAACGGCGACCTGCTCGTTCTCAACAACCGGGGAACGCGTATCGTGCTCGGCATGAGTCAGGGACCTCTTGCCGATGAAGGTTACACCGGGGAAGTCCACGAGCTTTATGTCTATTCAAAAGTGAAGTAAGAGGGATTACGTTTCGCCTTAATCCGGTGTCTCATCTATTGTGATGAAATTCTCATCGGCATCGGGCGTTTCGAAATTGCTGTAGAAGAGCGAGAGCCGCTCCGAAGGCACTATCTGGTCGTTGGGGCCCGTCCCCTCTCGTCGCGACATGCGATCTCTCAGAAGCGGCAGACCGGCTTTCATATATATGAAAAGAGGCTCGGCCCCCTTGCTACGGCAGAACTCAACAAAATTTTCCCGCTTGACGCGTTTGCAGAAAGTGGCGTCGACAACCACCCTCTCGCCGACCTCCAGATGCACAACCAGCAATTTTTTGAGTTCCCGCATGGCGCCCGCTATCATTTCTCTCTGCTCCTCAAGCGGCACGCTATGGCTCATCGGCCCATATAATTCCCACAGAAGCTCGTCAACCGAAAGCCGGACATAACCGTTCTTCTCAAGTTTCCTTGAGAAGAACGTTTTTCCGGAACCGCTCACCCCGCACATCAGCACGACGCGAGCAGCGATATCAGAATGCAGCATCGGGTGCGACCGGTTCGATATTCACAACCTCATAATTCTGAGTACCGAGACCGAGCTCTTCTGCATAGTCGAGGATATGCGTCGCATTGCGCGACTCCATGCGCTCGATGAGATGCGACTTGCCGGGATCAGGCGAATTATATACCATGTCGACACATGCGCGGTCCAATGCCACAGGATCGAGCGATGCAAGGATACCTATATCTTCCATCTTGATGGCTTCCGGCTCGGCCACGCAGTCGCAGTCTACCGAAAGATTGTTGGCCACGCTTATAAAGAGGATATTGTCGCCGGCCTTGTCGAATACAGACTCGCAGGCCTCTGCCATCGATTCGAGGAAATCATTCTGCGGGGGAACGTTTTCCCAATCCACCGGCACCGTTTTGCTCTTGCCGGCAGTATGGATCCATGCCTTCCCTTCGGAAGATGCCATGCCTATGGCCACATTCTTCAGAGCGCCGCCGAAACCGGCCATGGGATGGCCTTTGAAATGGGAAAGAACAATCGTGAAATCATAATTTTCCCAGTTCTTGCCTACGAAATTCTCTTTCAGATGTCGACCGTGGCGTACCGGTAGCGCGATATCTCCCGATTCATCCATGATATCTACCTCGGCGATGGCGGTGAACCCATGCTCGGCGGCAGTCTGCAGATGGTCGGCGGCATTGCAGCGGCGCCCCTCATAGGCAGTGTTGCATTCCACGATTGTACCCTCCACCTGATGCACAAGCTTCTTGATCACATCCGTGCTGAGATGATTGGGATTGCCGGCCTCACCGGTCGATATCTTGATAGCCACTCTGCCCTTGGCTTCACGGCCGAGAGCCTTATAAACGGCCACAAGGTTATCCGCCGTGATACGCGGGCAGAAATAAACCTTAGATTTTTTCTCGTTGCTCATATCCTGGTATTTTATAAGACTTCAAAATTACAATACTAAAACGATACGATAACCGTAGCGGTTTCTCTCCATCCACCGTTCCAATTCTCAAATTTACTCAAAAATTCCGAGAAATAAAACTCCGGCCTATCTCACATTCATATCTCTTCTATTCCTATGCTTTTAAAATATTCATATGTAGAATCATAAAAAGCCTGTAATCGAGTCGGATCCTCAGGGAAACCTTCCGGGGTCATTCTGTGATTGCCTTTAGGGACACATATAACCATTCCCTGACGGGCACGCGTAAGAAGCACTCTATAAGCATTAAGCATGTATTTCTGCGTTTCAACATTCTTTTCAGGAATCCACTGCGTTTTACCGTTGAATTTCCAGAACGACCATTTACCCTTATCATAACGCATATCGGCATCCCAAAGAACACAAGTAAAGTCTACTTCCAGACCTTGCACTTGTATTTCGGTGGCGGCTTCCTCTAAATAATTTGAGGATCTTACATCTGTTTTATCTTCGAGAAACCAATGAATAGCATTATCCTCACTTTGCGGCAATACATGCACAGCCAACGGCTGATATCTTGCAGAAACTTTTGAAATAAGAATGCCGGTTTGTTGTGTACCCCTCGCCTTTTGTCTTAACCATTCACGGGCTTTATCCATGCTTCGCGTTAACTTGATTGGATAACCATGACTAACAACGTTCTGATATAAACCCAATGCATCCGGATTAAACGACAACAGAGAATGCACGAATGCAGAAAGTCTCTCTGCTCTAAACGACCGTAGACTTACTCCAAGGTGAAGCTTATCTGAATAAACCACATTAGTTTTGGATTCAAGAAGTTCATTAACCTTGCCCTCTGCGTATTCCGGTTCTGTTAATTTGTCAGATATAAACACATTCCAGTGGGGAAACCTATCATTAAGTGCTGCAATCCATTCAGAAATACCTGCTTCGCCGGTATTTATTTCTTGCCCTCCGCCTATCAGACAAACAATAGTAGCCCAATCCTCCCGCTGATCGAGCGACCATATAAGAAATGCCGCCTCTGACATCGGGAAATTCGGAACTTTCAATTTGTTGCCATACGTACCGCCACGTTTCAGATAGTCAGCAATACGCTTGTGAGTCCATGCCCGTTGTGCTTCATCAAAAATAGCAACATGCTCAACTTCTCCATATCCACTATTTTGAAGTTTCACTGCTTTGTCGGTGTCTATCTCAAGTATGCCATTCTCCACCGGATTTTTAATTTTAGCAAGCATATTGTCTCTGTACCGGTGGATTATCTGTAAAAATTTACCGACCTCACGACGAGAATCCGAAAGATTCTTACTTTCTCCGTTCTTTCTCGATTTCTTATAGTTGTCGCGAGCAAGAGCCTCAGTCAATACTGCAACAAGAGGACCATTGCCGGATAAATAAACGGCTCCATCCGCCTCATTGAAGGATCCGTCTTCCTTATAAGATTGTTTAACGGCAACATCAAGGCCGACCAACGTTTTGCCGGCACCCGGCACTCCTGTAACGAAACAAATGCTCTTCTGTTTTTTCGCTTTCGACCAATTGATTACTTCGAGAATATAAGCTATCGTAGCATCGGTTGTTACCTTATCTGCTTCATGCCTCGTTATATCCTCAACCGAATGATTCTCATATAACGACCTTGCAGCTTCAATAATCGTAGGCGTTGGGGTATAAGGGCTAATCACCCAATCTTTAATTGTACCCGGATAATTTGCCTGTTTCCGCTGCAATACCTCATGTATTATATTTTGCAATCCGTTTTCACCTGTGATAAGAGGATTGAAAATAGAATCGTCATATACCGAATAAGCGAATACACTTGTTGACGATGCATGCTTAGTCGGTATTAGTATGGGGACAATAGTTCGGTCATGGCTATAGCGATGAAAGTTTTTAAGATCAAGAGCATAGTCCATTACTTGCTCAACATCAGCCTGTAGCGCGTCTTTTTGTCCGACTTTAAACTCGAGACAAAAAATAATTCCCCGCAAAAGTAAAACAACATCTATTCTTTTCCCAAGACGAGGAATATCATATTCAAAGATTATTTCAGCCTCCTCATTCTTCCAGGGAATAAGAGATTTTTGCAGCAAGAAGATTTCTCCTAACCATGCCTCGTCTGTCGTTGTTAATGCCTGACCATGGAAAGCATCATGGATGTGTCCCAAGATTGAATACGGATCTTCAACTATAAATGATTTAAAATCCGATTTATACATGCACCTATTTGATCGTTTCGCAGACATGGCAATATGATTTGAATTTACGGTTAAGAAAGATTTCCTAACTTATGGGAATCACTTACAAAATTAATAAAGATGTTCATAAACTGAATAATGAACATCACATTTACCCCATCCAATGGAGAATCAAACAATTAATTTCTCACGATGATTAGCCATGAATTCTAATGATGGCTTATGTTCTGACGGGAGATCAATTTTCTTACCCTCCATTTTCAAAAAATGGTTCTTAAAGGCTTCAGAAGTATATGCTTCCTTTATTGTCGGACTCAAAACCAATCTGAACTGTTCGTCAAAAGTTATTAAGTATTTATCAAATGCAGCATCGTAGGTTGCGCTAAGACACAACCCATTTTCGGGATTTAAACGAGATTCTTCACATTCAGCCCACGGTATAATATGACTTGCTCTTAATACTTCCGAAATTTCCAAGCCTGTTAGACAACATTTATGACCATAGATATCAAGTATTATTGCGCGAAATAAATCTTGCTCGATTCTTTGCTTGATAAGCCGTTCCTTTTCTGTTTTGAAGTTATTGATTTTAAATCTCTCGAGCAACTCATTTGATAGCTTAATCCCCTTTTTCTTTGAGGAATGCACAATTTGGGATGCTTCCTGAATGCAATTTGTCTTAATAAAATCTCCTAACCGACGAATTGCAGCGGTACAAAATCTATTTCTCGGGTAGCTCGTTTGCGTTGGCTTCCCTAAATCAAAGAGAGATGGTTTCTTTTCCCTAAATTTATCTTCTTCATCTGCTATATATTCAATAATTTGCTCAATCAAGCAGGGGTCTCGAACATCATTTAATGAAGTATTATTTAAATTGAATACATCATTTTTACGGAAAATTTCATCAAGGATATATATCGCTTTGAGATAAGAAGATACCGTGCCACTCTTCTTTGAGCCATAATTTGAATTTAGGTAGTCTTGAAAAGTAATAGTATTCATTATATCAGTTTTGAATCATTTATTTAGAACCCCAACACTATATTTGAAGGAGCGATAAAAGATGCTTATTGTCGGAGTAACCTAATTCTTTCCGAAGCTTGCCTCGATGGATTGGAGGAGCTTGAACTGGGCGCGGGCGCGCACGAGGTTGTGGTCGGGATATTCGATACGATAGTAGGTGTCGCCGTTGAGGTAGTCGGTCAGAAAACGGACGGCCTGCATGTAGCCGAAACGTTCCGGCGCGTAGGGGAGATATTCTATCTCCTCTTTAGTCAGGAAGCTGCCGGCACACTCAAGGTAGCCTTCGCGAAACACGCGATAGATCTCCATGTCGAATTCCACGCGGTCAAGATCGCGGTCATCTTCATCACCTTTATTGGCGGCAGTGCGCAAGAAGTCGCCGAAATCGGAGAATACAAACGAGGGCATCACCGTGTCCAGATCGATTACGCACAGAACCCGTCCGTTGCGGTCGAACAGCATGTTGTTGATCTTTGTGTCGCAATGACATATCCGTTTGGGAAGCTTCCTTTCCCGGTATAGTCGTTCGGCGAGACAGGCCCGCTCCGACCGTTTCCGCAATTCCTCCACCAGATCGCGAACGTCTGCCAACCGGCATGCGGCATCCGCAGCTACGGCTTCCTCCAGCTGCCGCAGACGCAGCTCCATGTTATGGAAATCGGGTATGCTCTCCCCTATCTCACCCTCCAAGTCGCTGAGCATCTCCTGAAACCGGCCGAAGGCCACTCCGGCATGACGCGCGTTCTCCGGCGTTACCGTCTCGCGTGTCTCGGCATCCTCAATCATCAGCATCACACGCCAATAACTGTCACCATCCTGAAAATAGGTCTTGTCGGAACCGGCAACGCGCATGAGCGTTACAACCTTTCGGTCTATATCCTCCTCGCCGCGAGCCTCGAGCTTGGCGCGGATATGCCCGGTGACTTTCTCGATATTGCTCTGCAGAAGGTCAACGTCGCGGAAAACGTTGTGATTGATACGCTGAAGGATATAGCATCTGCCGCTACGGCTATCTTCGGCCTTGAATGTAGTGTTGATATGGCCGTTGCCAATCGGCACGATACTCTCCTCCCGGGCTTCGATTCCGAACTGTCGCAATATCTCCCGCTTCTCCATCATTTACTTTTTTGCCGGTTTTCTTGGTTGCTTTGGCTTCCCGGGCGGTCTTGGCTTTCAACGCAGCGGTGAACGCTTCGGCCTTGGCAAGCGATGCCTGCTCCTGCTCTTCCGTGGCAAAAGCATGGCGATACCCCTTTGTTTTATTCCAGTCGCCGCGAGTGAAATCCGGCATGCTTACAGGGGCGGAGTTATTGTCCATCGAAAGGGAACCGAGTTCTGCGAGCGAGCACCATTCCGCAAGGTCATATACATCCATATCCAGCGGCAGACCATTCCGCAGGCAATATATCAGACGGCTGTCCATTATGAAGTCCATGCCGCCGTGGCCGCCGACCTCCTTGGCCATGTCGCCATATTTCTTAAGGATGGGATGACGGTATTTCTCTTCAAGGGCCTTGCGTTCATCCTCGGGGAGGAACGAATGAGCCGAAAGATTCTCGATATCCACCTCAACACCGGCGTCGGCGAGTTGCTGGCGGCCAACGGCATACCCCTCCATGGGATATTTGTTGGCGAATCCGCGCGTGCCCGTTAGCTGATAGAGCCGATTATAAGGCTGTGGTGTCATGACGTTGTGCTGAATCTCGATCACCTTACCGTTCTCGGTGCGGATCAGTGTTGTGGTATGGTCGCCGTTGCGAAAACTATTGCAGGCGGAATCGGCCATCTCCTTTACAAGCTCGCGACCGTTGAAGGAGCGGGTATCCATCGCCACAAGTGTCTTCATGCGGTCACCGCGGTGTATGTCGAGAGCCTGAGCCACAGGCCCGAGGCCGTGAGTGGGATACACGTCGCCGCGATGGCGCATGTTATAGTCCAGACGCCAGCCAAGAAGGTCGTCGGGACCTTTCTTCCAGTAATGCTTCCAGAATGGGGAAAGATCATGGATATATGCACCCTGCGCGCGGATGATATCGCCGAAAACGCCTTGCTGCGCCATGTTGAGGGTGTTCATCTCAAACCAGTCATAACAGCAGTTCTCAAGAATCATGCAGTGCTTCTGCATGCGTTCGCTGAGATCCACGAGGTCCCAGCAGTCTTTCATGGTCATGGCGGAAGGAACCTCTATCGCCACATTTTTACCGTTTTCGAGCGCGCACTTGGCGATGGGCACATGGTGAAGCCAGTCGGCGGCGATGTACACAAGATCGATGTCGGGACGTTTGCATAGCTCCTTATAACCCTCCTCACCGTAATAAACGGTGGCATCGGGCATCGAGGCCCTGCGCAGATATTTCTGGCAACTGTCGGCGCGCGCCTGCTCATAATCGCAGAGAGCCTTAATCTCCACTCCGGGAATATGCGTGAACCGCTCCACTGCTCCGGGGCCTCGCATACCGAGCCCCACGAAACCGACACGGACCGACTCAATTGCAGGGAGAGCCAGACCGAGCACACTTTTCTGGCCCGGCTGACGCTCGGGCGACTTCACCTCGATAGTGCCCTTGTTCCAGTTCCATTCGGTGCCGTAATCATTCACCTCGGCCACGGCCTTTATCGCCGACACAGCCGGCAACACCGCGCAAGCAGCCGCTATAATAAAATTACTGAGTTTATTCATGATGTCTTATTGGTTATTTTGAAGTTGTTTAAATAACTACTATTGCAAATATAATCCAAAATTCAAAATCCCCCAAAAATGTCGCAAAGATCCGCTGACCCATAATGTCCACACAACGTCTACACCACATGATATAAAAACAGCCAAGTGTCTGTAACGTTGACACTTGGCCTGTGTTTTGCGGAGAGACAGGGATTCGATATTTCTTAATTTGATTTTATATATTTCTTTATTTAAGCAATTTGCATAAGCGCATTTTCGCAAATCAGATTAAGATTTGTCTACATGGCGTCTACAAATTTCTACACATCTATGCCTGATTTCTGGCTAAGGATCTTAATTATTCTCTCCTTATCCTCGAGCATCTCCCGAAGCAGCTTAATCTCCTTATCCTTTGCTATCGAATCTGCATCTGGATGCATGATTTCCGATATACTATATTTATTCAACGTCCAGTCATCGAAGAAATAGCCGGGCGATATGTCTAGATGTCTACATATCGTCTCAAGCGTTTCCGGATTCATCGTATTGCTCTTCAGCATGTAGCTGAAATAGCTCGGATGAATCCCACAACTTTCTGCAATCTCCCGTTTTACAAGTTTTCGCTCCTCGATTATCCGGTTCAGCTCATTTCCGATGTGCTTCATTCTGATAGTTAATTTATGTTAATTATCAATTCTCAAATGTAGAAATATCTACATTTATATAAAATATTTACTACATTCGCATTTGTAAATATAATTAAATATTTTCGAATCTCATAAATATTTACTCATATATGCCTACAGTCACGTCAAACACAAAAGAACGTCGCGAAGCTGCAAAGAAATTTGCGAAATATCTAAACTCGCTCTCGATTTCCGAGCACGCGAGAATCGTTTCAGAAATTTCTGAGAAATGCTTCGTGCCTCGTGCCACAATCTACGCATGGAAAAGATGCTCTTGTGGCATTCCGAAAATATACCGGCCGGTAATCGAAGAAATTGCGCGCGTCAGAATCTTCTAAAAAAAACAGATGTCATACTCAAAACTTGACATAGAGAAAGTTAGGAAAGCCGCAGATATCCGCAACCATATTCCGGACACGGTAGTTATAAAGAGGAAGACTTATGCCCGGTGTCCGCAATGCGGAGCAGAAGGCGACAAAGGCATGCTCGTTACACTGTAAATACTCATTCAAAAGTGGGCCGGTCGCTCATTCAAAAATGGGCCACCCGT